>SZPB01000069.1 GCA_030263535.1 Cytophagia bacterium CHB2 | reverse complement strand
TGAAAGGAATGTTTGGCGGCTGGTATCGGGCCAGCCGAGACTCACGGCAAAAACATCCAGTGAAATCTTATTGTCGCGCAAAAAATCCTGCGTCTTTTCAAGATGTTCTTGTTCCTGGCGCAACACCGGCGCCAGCGTATTCGCGCCAAGAAAAAAATGCGCGCGCACCAGGCCGCTATCTGATCCCGCATCGCGTGAGGCAACCAGCGGCATGTGGCACATGCTGCAATCTTGCTTTTTATCCGGGCGATAAAACTCAGGTACGGTTTCCCGCGAGAAGCTGCTACTCTGCCAGCTATCGTAGTCGTTGAGCACTTGCAGCCAATGGCCTTGATTCACCGGATAATCAACGGAAGCCTTGTGGCAAGAAGAGCAGAATTTGCCGGTTTCATCTGCAAGGAATGGTTTGAAATATGTTTGGCGATGCGGCCGGGGATTCAGATGCACAAACCAGGCATAAATCTTTCTCAGGGCGGCATTCTCACTATTGGCGAGCTCCGACAAACCCGGCGTTTCCATGACGTAATTTGCCTGGCCGGTCGTGCCTTTCATGCGGGCAATCGCATGACATGAGACGCATCCGATGCTGCCATGCGCGGCTGAGAGTTGCGACTGCTCCTCCGGCGTTTGGGCAGTAGCGCCGCTTAACAACAAAGCCGGCGTATGGCATCCGGCGCACCAATTCGAAGCAGCCTTGCCCTGGCTGGCTTCGAGTTCCGTAATCGCTGGTTTATACCACAAGCTTTCAAATGCGGGGAAATTATGCGCCGAGCTTTGCCACTGACGATAAATGTCCGGATGGCAACCTTGCGCGCCGCACGATTCGGAATTACCCAACGCCGAGACCTTAATGAATTTTTCGTCAACTGTGGCTGCTGCCGAGGGGAAAAAGGGCCCTTGTGCGCCGCCCATCGCGCTCTCCGCCATGCTGTACGTCGCCGGGACTGTGTTCTCGGCAATAATCTCATCACTGGGAACAATTGTTTTGTAGAAATGCGCCAACACCGGAACACAAATCGCAACAACGGCAACAACCATTAAGACTCGTCCGGCGGAATTGATGGGGTTGGCAACACTAATCTGATGGCCGATATTGCGAATGGCTTTGATGAGTAGAACAATCGCGAGCAGGCAGACAACGACATGCATCACCAGCGCGGTGTGATGTGATTTGCCGGCGCCCACGATCATCAAATAAAAACCCAGCGCCATGCCAAACATCAACAACCAATAACCCGAGTAGCCAAAGTAGCGCGCAATGTCATTGCCCTTGGGCGTTTCGCGGCGCAAAAATTTGTAGCCCTGATGCAGAAGCAATGCAAAACAAACTGCGCCTAAAGCGACGTGTAGGAAAACATTGATCAAATAAAGAATCGAGGTTTCCGTAAATGCCACCAAATAACCGCTGTTTAAGAAAAGGAGGATCAGGCCGATAACGATGAGCTTTTCGATGAGCGGATATGCCGGTTTGCCTGTGTGGGTGCTTGCCATTTTTCTCAATGCTTTCAAAAAATCTCGGCGGAAAAAATGCAATTGAAAATTTGTCGCGTGTTGTAAGGTTTACCTGACGTGCATTAAAAATCTTTAACCGAATTTTTATTCTAAATTTACCGCGTAGTAAGTCAAAGGCATAGGTACCTGCTTTCAAAGTCTTTGCGGAAGCCGGTGTGGTGATTTCGCAAGGTTGGAATTTTTGCTTCTACACGGCGGGAGGTGAGCGCAAATCTCGGGTATAGCGAAGGCATTTCAACCCCCAACCCTCTTACGCCGCTTCAGCAAACAGCAGCGCCAGCTCTTCGCGCAGCGTATCGCGCACGCCGAGCTGCTGCGCCAGGTGCATGCGCGTTTCCGCGCTAGCGGCTGCCGGGCGAGCACGCTTTTTGTTGTGAATTGCGGCCATCAAGGTTTGAGAAAAAGAGAGAATATCGCCGTCAACATAAGTCAAAACACCCGGGGGGCGGGAACCATTCTCGCTTGCAACGACCGTCACGCCCAGCATCAAAGCCTCCAGCACACTCGAAGAAACCCCGTCCACCACCGGTGTGCGAATGTAGACGTGACTGGCGTCGAGCACGGCTAAAAAATCACCGTGATCAAGATCACCGGCAACAAAAACGTGCGTCTGCAAGCCAAACCGCTGCAAACGTTCTTGCAATGCCTCATGCTCGCGATCAGCGCCGACCAGAATAATGCCCACATGCGGCAGGCTTTTCGTCACCTGCGCCAGCGCTTGCAATAAAAACTCGATATTGAAATCGTGGCGCAGATAAATATAGCTGCACACGACCGGCTCATGTCTGCGAATAAACTCGGTTAATGCTGCCGGCAGTGCGGCCTTGTCTTCAATGTATTCCATGCAGAATGCGGGAATCGGGACAATTTTTTCCGGACGAACGCCGTATTCGACAATGCGCGCCTTGACGTCTTCATTGTTGCAAATGATCTTACCGGCCATCAAAAAAATCAGACGGAAAATATTATCGAGCCAAAATTTATTTTGCTTGGGGAAATAATCCTGCACGACGCCGGCATGAAAGGTCAAAACCGCTGGGCGAAAAAAAAGCAAGCTAATAGATTCCGCGATTAAGGCTAAAACCGGGCTTTTGGTCGACTTGCCGTTGATGTGCATGTGAACGAGATAGCCCTGCATGCAAAACTTGAACACCTTCACCGCATAGTCAAGCCCGTGGTGAATCGGCACGAATTCTGTGGCATTAACCCGGCGGTTTTTGTTTGTGTTCATGACGGTGCAGACATGGCCGGCGCGTTCGATGTAACGCTTCAACATCTTTATGCGAACCGACCAGCCCGTGCCCGGCGGCGGATAAGGGCCGATTTGCAGAATACGATAAGGCATGGCTCTCGTTTCAACTCTTCAAATTTTCGAAGACATCCCAATCCGCCATACGCTTCATGTGTGAGGAAGCCATGCTCTCATTGCCTCGCGCCTCGGGTTCATGACGATGATAGATGATTATCGCGCCGGTATTCGCGCGAGCAGGCGCTTCATCAAAGTTAAAAACGATGCGGTCAGTCCAGCCGTGAGCGCTCAAGCGCAACTCGAACGGCCCTGCATTCGCGCCCTCCTGAGTTCCCGAGTATTCCCAGTCAAGCGCCG
Source organism: Cytophagia bacterium CHB2 (assembly GCA_030263535.1). Taxonomy (NCBI): domain Bacteria; kingdom Pseudomonadati; phylum Bacteroidota; class Cytophagia; species Cytophagia bacterium CHB2. Next base: position 26,439 of record SZPB01000069.1, on the reverse strand, counting down.
GCGCTTCACTGCCGCATGGCATGAGTATGGTGACAAATTGCGCTGGCATGCGCTGCTGCGAGCGCAGGCGCAAAACCGGAGCCGCCAACGTGCGGCCATATCCCGGCGCAATCCAGCCTTGATCGGCTTGCGCGCCGCCATGAAAAATTTCAGCAACAACTTGCGGCGCATTGAGATCTTGCAGCACAAGATTCTTGTGATCGGCTCTTCGCATGATGATTTGTTGCGATTGCCGGCGCAATTCAGCTTCCGGCGCAAAATGAAACCAGCGGTCAATTTCGTGTTCGCCGTCACCTGCCAGCCTGTCAATGATGAGCCAGTAATCTCCGTGCCGGTAAAAAATACCGCGACGATGGCGCAATGCACATTCAAAGCCCACGTAGGTTGCTTCAACAAACGTATAATCCGTTTGACTGATATAGACGGATTGCGCAACGACCGGAACATGAGAATACCCCAAGCGGCCTACAATCCGGCAAGCGCTGCGGCCGTCAACGGTTATCGTGTTGTGCGCCATGCCGCTGCGAAAATGATTTTGCCAGTTCAACTCGCCGTTATAACACCACATGCCGGAGTCAATCAACAATGGCGCGCCGTGAGCACAGAGCGTGAACGAAAGCGCATCCGCATGGCCGTGCGCTGTTGAAACTATTTCATCAGAGTGCAGGCCGTGGCTTTGGGGTCCGCAATCAAAGATCAAATACTGCTGATCGTGACGCTCGTCGCCGCGCAGAATTGCGTAGCCGCTTTCCGCGAACAACCGGCTGCGCGGCGCAGCGCCGGCGCCTTCCAATGTTTGAAAACGTTGATGGCTCTCAGGCCCCAACAACCACAAGCATGCTTCGTCATATTCTCCCGCGGCCGCCTTCAAATCTCCGCGGTGAAACAATAAGGCGCTCAACGCCAATATCTGGCGAAAATCCCAGGCGGCACGCTTGCCGAAATAAAACGCCGTAGCGTCGTCGTTATCTCCGATCATGGGATGGCGGCCGTCGGGCTGCACGCTCCATTGCGAAAATTCTGCGGCTCTTTCCAATCGTTCCCGCATCTCGTGGGGCAACGCCACGCCGTTGCGTTGCGCCAAAATAGCCGCCAACAAATAAAGGCCCAGCGTGAAATGATGATATGAAATCGCCTGTTCGACCGACATGCCGTCGTGGTGAAACTGTTTGGTTGCTTCCGTGACGAGCAGGGTCCAGCCTTTTTCGCGCCAATGCGATGCTTCTCTAAACTCGGGAAAGAGCGTGCCTAGGAAAAAAAGCGCGACCGCTTCCCCAATAAGATGATTATAAGGGCTGGTAAAAAACGAGAAGTGACGATTAACATACTGTCCGTGCAATTGCAGCACCCGCAGGAATTGCGCATGCAGCCGCGCCTCCAGGGCGTTTGCATCCAGACAAAAAAAATATCCCCAAATCCATGACAGCGCGCGCAAGCCCACTTCCAACGCGCTGGTCCAATTTACCCCGTAGAGAAAAGGGTTTTGTGCGATCCAGCTCGTGCATTGCGCAAAGAACTCATTGGAATAATTGTCATCGTTGGTGAGCCAGTAGGCCTTACCGAGAACGGCAAAATGTTGATGGCGATTCAATTCCCAAACATGCTTGACATCGCCCGGCAATCGCCGGTCGCCGTCGGCCTGGCCGTAAAACTTAAGCTCGGTATAAAATTTTCTCGGCCACGATTCGAGCGAAAGAGGATCGCGGTGCCAATCGATTTCACCGGGGAAATCGTTGCTCACACCAAAAAACGAGAATTTGTGATTGAGCAGCTTTTCAGCTTCCGACAATGTTTGAGACAACACGCCCGGCAGATGCTGTTTAATCAACGCCGTGATCTCCGGGCGATCATTGCCGGAGAAAAAAAATCTGGGTTGCGCGCGATGATACCCGCTGCCCTTCACCCGCGCGCGCATGTGTTCGAGCAAATATTCTTCGGCAGCGCGCCACCGCCCGTTAGCAACGGCGTCTGCAAATGGCCCCTGATGATCCGAAGGCAGCTCGAATGTCGGCAAGAAGCGCCCCGGCGCCAGCAAGCCTTCCGGCCGTTTATGCGTGACTTTCGCCAGCTTTTTTGTGCCCGCCATTTTAAGGCGATACCCGACTTCGCCGGGAGACATGTTTTTAAGCTTTTTCAGGTTCATCACGGATGATCGCAAAAAGTTAATCCTGGCACATTTGCATGAGCCAATGGTTATAACGGCGGAAAACATGCCGGTTGAACAAATACACCGCGAGCGAAAGGCGGTCGCGCATGGTCATCACTTTCTTGCGCATGACTGCACTGTAATTGTTAATGACGTGCTTGATCCAAAAAATCTTGAACAGCAGATCATTTTCGATGGGGTCATGCTCCCGCCCAGCGCCGCGATTGTAGCCTGCAAGAAAGGCGTTTTGAACGCGGCGAATTGCTTCGACATTGAAACTGGGTTTGTGCAAATACCCTTCGACGCGATGGTGGAAGTAAGCGGCGTCATTATAAAGCGAGCCGGATTTAAACGTGGCGAAATCCATCACCGTTACGCCGGCAGGGCCAACCAGAACATTGAACGGCGCATAATCGCCGTGACAGCCGCATTGTCCACACTGGCCACCCGGCACTTGTGCAATGGCATTTTCCAAAAATTTCAGAACCTGCTTGCGGTTGCTCTCGGAAAACGGCGCTTCGCCTTCGACCAATCGTTGCAGACGAATATCGACGTATTCCAGCAATTCGACGGGGTTAAATTTTTGAGGTTCCACGGTTGCGCGTTGGATCGCCGCCAAAGCTTCACCCGCGCGCCGGCACGCAACTAAAACGTCTTCGAGCTTGCTGCTGTCATGCCAGAGCTTGCACGACGATTCGAGTGCATTGGCCAGCGGCTCGCCCTGCGCCTCTTCGGTAACGATGGTTAAGAGGTCGAGATAGTAGGCAATCGGTTTGACGACGGCGTATTTCTGGCTGCCATTGAGATGCGCTTGCAACCGCCGCGCCGTCTCAAATTCATTCTTGAGCTTGGCGCGCGGCTTGGCAGGATTATCCCGGTGCCGCGGAGAGAGTTTATAAACTTTGGTATAAACAATACGCGCTGATGGTTCTTCCGCGCTTTCTACGCGCAGGCGATAGATGGTCGAGTAGGCGCGTTGTGATTTGCCTGTCAGCGTGATCTTCCCGGGCTTTGTGCCGCGCCACAGGCCAGTGGTTTCGGGAGAAGAAAGCCGCCGAATCACTTCTTCAATCGCTTCAACCATGACGCAGGCATTTCATGAATTCGAGATGCAATTGCTTGGTCAACTCCATGCCATTGTATTTGGTGAAAGCCCCGTTGACGGAAGGCGGCTGCAAACCGCCGTTACGGAAATCATGCACGAGCTTCAACAAGCAGTTCTCAATTTCAGCGAGGTTGTCCGGATCCGCGATCATGCCGAGATTGTTTTCGCGCACCACGTCAGCGGTCGCGCCCCGCGGCGTGATCGCCAAAATCATTTTGCGCATGCCGATGTATTCGAAAATCTTGCCGGGCACGGACATGCTCGTGCCGGGCTGCAAAATCAACAGGACATCGCTTTCGAGTTGATACTGCAATGCTTCCTGATGTGAAACCGGCGGCATGACTTGAATCACTTGGCGCAACGCGTCGCCGCACTCAAAACTGCTGTACAGCTCCGGCGCCACCGTTCCGACAAAGCGCAATTCCAATTCATGCGGCGCCACGCCGTGCTTGGAAATAAGATTATCGCAGGCCGTAAAAAAATTTTGAGGATTGCGCTTGCGGTAAAGCGCGCCAGTATGCGTAATCACCAGCTTTTTTGCGGAACGCGCGGGCGCAATCGGATGGATGCCGGCGAAATCTTGCGGATCGAAGCCGTTCGTGATCACGGAAAATTTTTGCGCAAGCTGTGGGCCGTAATACTCGGCAAAGTCGCTCTTGATCCATTCCGTATTCAAAATCACCCGGTCAGCGGCGAGCACGAATTGCCGTTCCAAATATGTCGCAGATTTCCCACGCAAAGACTCGCCAAGGATCTCAGCCTTCCACGGCGCACGCGCCCATGGATCGCGGAAATCCGCCACCCACGGCAACCCGGTCATTTTCTTTAGTAAATGCGCAACTAAATGATCGGTAAACGGCGGCGCAGTCGAGTAGATCAGATCGAATTTCTCCCGCCGATGCAATTTCATGCCGCGCGCAACGGCATACGGCAACCAATTCACATCCTTATCCGGGATGGTGAATAAATCATAAATAAGATCTTTCGCCTTTTGCATCGCGCCGCGCCGTTTGGGCGCGTTGCTCGCTGCTGCCGCTTTTGCCGGCGCAGAGTTTTTTGCAGATTTCGACGTTACCGGCGGAACTTTTGGCTTCGGCGCCGGAGAACTCGCCTGGCGGCCGCGCAACACATCTTTCAGGTGAAACATGCTCGCGGCGCCTTGAAAAACGGGCGTCGACTCGAGGGCGATCTCTGCTGGAATTTTCTTCACGAGATCGCGATCAATCGGCGAGTGCGTAGGATAGTAGCGTTCTGCGGGAGTGAGAACAGTGAGATCCCAACCCAGTTCCGGCAAATAACGCGCGAAGCGCACGCTGCGATGCACGCCGGCGCGCGCTAACGGAGGAAAAATGTAGGCAATAAATAATACTTTTTTGCGTGACCGTGACAAGAGTCACCCCTCTGCTGTGAATGCAATGAGTCTAGTGCTGGAGGTGATTTAGATTGTGCGAACGTGAAGGTCGCATCGCCGCGCAGAAAAGCTGCCGTCTGCAGTGATCCAGCCAGTCTGAGCCGCATCGCAATTCGAACGCAACCGACCTGGCAAACTGAGGGTTTCAGCACGGCTGCTTCAGGCTGTGCGAAAGTGTTTCGTTGCAGCGCCGGTTGAAACCATCGAAGCCTGAGGAGGCAACGTTGGCAGGCTCAGAGTGCAGCCAGCTCAGGCTTTCGCACAGCCCGAAAGCTCGCGGCCTGCATTACCAACACAAGCCAAAGTAATTCGGCTGCGAGCTTGCGTTATCCGGCAGCAAACGCACGAGATCGATGATGATCTGCTCGGGTTTGCGTTTGTCGAAGATGCTCGCGAATTCGCGATTGCCGTTGCCGATGACGATGACTTCGGCAAAATCAACGATTTCATCGAGAGACCGGCACAGCAAGGAGGACAGATGTGGAATTTCTTTTTCGATGTATTCTTTGTTGCCGCCCATCAAGCGGGCCATGGAAACATCGCGATCGAAAACACGCAACTCATATCCCTTGCCCAGCAGGGTTTCCGTCAACAAAACCAGCGGGCTTTCACGCAAATCATCGGTTCCCGCCTTGAAACTCAAACCCAGAACACCGATTTTGCGTTTCCCCTGCGCCAAAACCATTTCCAGCAGCGGCAGGCTCAAATCATGAGATTTGGCGTGATACAGCAAGGCGCGCAAATCCTTCGGCAAACACGAGCCCCCAAATGCAAAACCCGGGCGCAAGTAGGCTTTCGATATATTGAGCTTGGTATCTTTGAAAAACATCTCCATAACTTCATGGCTGTCGATGCCGAGACTCTTGCAATATGAGCCAAGCTCGTTGGCGAAGGAGATCTTCAAGGCGTGATAAATATTGCTGGCATACTTCACGGTTTCGGCCACTTCCAAATTTGTCACATAAAACGGCGCGGTTATATCTTTATACAGTTCGCGCACTTTTTCCGCGCTGGCCTGATCGCGCACGCCGACAATCGTGAACGGCGGCGAATCAAAATCTTTCACCGAACTGCCTTCCCGCAAAAATTCCGGATTAAAGCAGATGCTGAAACCCTTGCCCAGCGCCTTGTTGGATTCCCGTTCGATCAGCGGAATGAGCTGGCGATTCACCGTGCCGGGCACAACCGTGCTGCGCACGACGACCAAATGATCTTCGCTTTTCGAACGCAGCGCTTGCGCGATGCTCTTGCACACGCCAAAAACGCTGTGCAGGCTCAAAGAGCCGTTGCCGCTGCTCGGCGTGCCGACGCAAATCAGACTGATTTCCGAATTCGCGATTGCTTCATCGATATTATCGGTGGCGCGCAACTTTCCATTCCGCACTTGCTGCAACACCAACTCGCCGATCTCTTCTTCCACAATCGGACTCTTGCCGTCATTCAGCAAGCCCACTTTTTGGGCATTGACATCCACACCAATGACTTGATGGCCCAAGCGCGCAAAGCACGCGCTCGTTACTGTTCCGACATAACCAAGTCCAAATATGCTGATTCTCATAATGTCCTCTTCTTCTAAGCGGGCTTCCTTGTCCTACATTCATAGTCGCGAAAGCGCAGCCGGGTAATTCATGGTAACAAATGTTCAAGCCTGTAAATCAAATCAATTAATCGAATATAGCTACCCGCAAAGCCACGCTTTGCGGACAAAAAACCGAAATAGATTCAGGTTTTACAGAATACTACAGCATCTCGCTTTCGTGCGGCATTCAATCTTGCGCATTGTTGAGCGCAGCGTTCTGCGAAAACTTTCCCAATTCAATTGTCGCAACAACTTCGTGCAAGGCCGGCACAGTGCGAATACGCTTCAATTCCAATAAGTCGCTGTTCGCATCGACAAACCCGTGCGCTGAAGTAACGGAGGAAACAAATCCACTGGCGCCCACCATGCGTTTGACCGCCGCGTTATAGTATTTGTATGGTCCGCTGTTGGGAACGGAAAAATGGCGAATGGGTTTGCCAAACTTTTTTTCCAGCGCAAGCTTGGACCCGGTAATCTCGTTTTGCGCATCTTGGTGAGCGGCGTTGGGCAGATTGAGATGCGTCACCGTATGCCCGCCGATACTCATGCCGTCGGCAATCATCTCGCGAACCTGATCCCAATTCAACATGATCCGCTCGACGGTCTCGCGCCAACCGGCCTCGGCGAGTTGGGTTCGAATTTGCTCGCGCACACTTTCACGAACGTTGCGATCATTGCTTTTGATAATCTTGACGACCTGGCGCTTGGCCTGCTCCCGCTCCTTCGCCGTGTTGAGTTTTAAATCATAGGTTGCGCCGTTGACCTTGACGTGGAATGAAGTCTTCGTGCTGCGCTCCAGCAAATAATTCACTTCCACCAGCCAAAGCGGCTCTTGGCGATCAATGCAATTTGTAGTTAAGTAAAAAATGCCGGTGGCGTTGTATTTTTTCAAAATTTTGGCGGCCACGAGATTGTCGGCATAGCCGTCGTCAAAAGTAAACACCACGGCGTTTTTGGGCAGCGGCCGGTGCGCCAGCACCGCGTCGACAACTTCATCGAGCGATACGACGCGATACTTTCTCGCGAAATAACGCACGTGGCGCTCGAACTCACGCACAGAAACGCTGATGCTGGGACTCGTATAAAAGTTATCCGGGGCGTCAACCACGGCGTGATAACGCAACAACGCGGCTCTTTTGTTGGGAAAAAGGATGCGCAGCAGGCCAAAAAAACCGCAATGAAACAACACGGCCTTGGCGATGTTTGTCACACGCATTTTGAGATGTCTTACACTCATAAACTTCCGTTCACGCTCCCGGTTCCCGCACGGTTTGCCACATCGTAAAGGTTTGCCCGCGATAATAATTCAGTATGCCCAACAACGAGGCATAATTGACGAGGCAAAAATAGTACGGCACATAAAACGCCCGGGGAATCGCGCCGCGCTGCGATTGCAGCCAGCCCACCGTGGCCAGCATGTAAAACAAAATCTGCCCGATTCCAATCACGAGAAAGAACGGCGATTGCGTGACCAACAATGCATTGCTGAGCAGCGCGCCCGCCATAAAAACCGGAATCAGCCAGCGCAGAAACTTGTGTGAAATGACTTGAATGGTAAAGAAACCAAAGCGCAGCGGATTCAAAACGCTGGCCACCCGCCACAGGCCGCGCCAGGCGCGATTGACAATGCGAACTTTGCGGCGAAACTCTTTTTCAAATGTCTCGCCGGCGTCTTCGTACGAAATCGCTTCCGGTTCATAGACATTGCGAAAGCCTTGCGCGGAAATTTGCAAGGGATTGACAAAGTCGCTGAGATCGGAGGGTTGCAGCGGTTTGAACAATTTTTTGCGAATGGCGTAAATCGCGCCGTCGCCGCCGACCAGCGAGCTGACATTGCTTTCCATTTTTTTTAGGGCAAGCTCATAACGCCAATAAAGATTCTCGCTCTCACTCGATTGGCTCGATCCTTCAACGTTATAGCGCGACTCGCCGGTGACGCAACCGACAGAGGGATCGGCAAAATTGCGCGCCATGTTGCGCACCACGGCGCGATGATACATGGCGTTGGCATCCGAAAAAATCACAATCTCACCGCGGGCATGCGGCATCGCGGCGTTCAAACCGGCGGTTTTGCCGCCCCGTTCCGGCATGCGCAGCAATCGCACGTTTTGCGCTTCATATTCGCGCACAATAGCGTCCGTGCCGTCTTCCGAACAATCGGAAATCACAATAATATCCAACTTCGCGCGCGGATAGTCGAGATTGATGCTGTTCTCGATTTTGCGGCGAATGACATTTTCTTCGTTGTAGGCGCTGATCATCAGCGTCACGACAGGCTCAATTTCGGCGCGCTGCACCGGTTTGGCGGGAAGAAAACGATTCATCGCCCACAGCAAAAGCGGATAGCCGACATAAACCCATAAAATGAGAAAAACACAAATCCAGAAAAAGGCAAGCATGCTTCGTCAATTCTCAAAGTCACACAATCCCAAACAATAAAGCGGCAGATTTGCTTACGGAATATTCTTTACAATCGCGGGACCGACCAGGCGCGTGACCGCGAGCGGCAGCCGCTGCCAGATTTGAATCGCCATTTGATATTTGGCGTTATGCGGGCTGAGATCAGGCAGGGTATCCGAACCGTTGGAGAGCCAGTATTGCCAATGCAATTGCACCGGCTTGGCGCCCCATTGTTCTTTGAATTTATAAGTGCCCTCATTCAACGTGCAGCGTCCGAAATCAAAAACTTTGTAGCCTTGCTGAATCGCAAATTCCAGCACGCCCCAATAGAGCAACATGTTGGGCGCCAGCGCGTTGAACTTGCGCAGGCTGGAAGCCCAGGGAATTTCCAACGTCTCGCGGAACCCGAACACGAAACCGGAGGCCAGCGGCTCCTGCTCGCGATAAACTGTGCAGATATGGGCGTTGCTCGGAAAGGCCGCCAGAATATTTGCAAAAAACTTCATCGGATACACCGGCGTTCCGAGATCGCGCATGTTGCTGGTAAAAACGTGATAAAAATTTTCCAACTCCTCTTCGCGGCCAACGCGATAGGTCAGGCCTTCCTTCTGCGGCTTGCGAATCTGGCTGCGCAACTTCGCTTTGAAGTTCTTCATCAGTGTGTCGGTGTCCGCGGGCAGCTCCAACAGCATCGAAACTTTATGCGTCTTGGTCGGCAGATTTGACAGCGCCGAGGATTCATGCCGCAGTTCAAGATGCGCCACTTTCAGATCCTTGGCGAGCCTTGTGGCATACTCATACAAAGCGGCGCGCGCCGCCTCATCTTGCGCCACGATGCCGCCATAATTCAAATAAGGCAGAGAAACCAGAAAGGAGCCGAAAAGCTTGCTGCGCATATGCGTCACCGGCAAAACGCCGCGCCATCTGCCATGGTCGCGCGCAACCAGATAATGACACGGATGGGAAAAAGTTTTTTCGATGACTTGCTTCCAGCCGCTGAGATGCGGCCCGCGGCTATCCGGGTGTTCCGTAACGAAGCGATCCCATTCGTCAAACTGTGCGTGGAGGGTTTCGACAATCATGATGCGGGCACGCTCGCGTGAAGTTTGCCATTGCCATAATGAGCAGGCATGGCCGTGCGCGGCCAGTCGGTTTGAATCTCCGTGTCGGCCAACACTTCGCTCACCGTGCCGAATGAAAACTCATCCAACAAGCGGCGCAAGCGTTCCTCCGTCAATGCCAGATTGCCATAGTGGCGCATGGTTTTGAACAAGCCGACCTTGAGTCGCGGCAGATCCGCGTCGACCTCCCAAGGATGCAGATAAAGAATAGCCGGGCGGCCCTCGGCGTTGATTTGCCGCACACTGCGTTGAATGAACCAATAGGGATAAAGCCGGAGATAACCGCCGCCGGCCATCGGAAAATTTTTCTTCATCAGCACGACGGTGGAGAGAGGAAATTCAATGAGACGGGTTTGGTTTAAGAAGCGTATCTCAAAGGGAAACCGCGGCGCATCCGGAATGCCGTAGAGATCGTGCTTTACCGGGAAAATGCTCGAATCATAAACCAGGCCGAGATCCGCCAGAGTTTGCCAGGCCCACATCGACGAGCGCGTGATGGAATACGTCGGCGCGCGATAGCCCAGAACGCGCTCACCGGTGATGTTTTCCAAAATGAGCAGGGATTTTTCAACATCGGAGGTGAATTCCTTACGCGTCTGTTCATAAACAATCTGGTGGGCATAGCCATGACTGGCGATTTCATGGCCATGTTCTTTGATGGCAACAACGATTTCGGGGTAGCGTTCCGCCACCCAACCGAGAATAAAAAAAGTCGCCTTGACGTTTTTTTCGGCGAATACATTGAGCACACGACAGGTATTTTGGACCACGGTGCTCTTCAGTTTGTCCCACTCGTCGCGCCGGATTTTCGTCCGGAACAACGACACGTGAAACCAGTCTTCGACATCGATGGTGATTGCGTTTTTGATGCCCATAATTCTCAATCAAGCGCAAGGCATTAACGGCAATGATTTTGTGCGAAATCATGCCGCCATATCCATGTAACAATAATCCATCCTTGGCATCAAATCTTGCAATCAACCGTTCCCTGGCGCTGCAAGTTTTTAGTCAAAAGCAAAATTGGCCGCAGCCATTAAAAATTCCGACTGATTTACCGCCATTGGCATAAAACTGCGGCAAAGGCAGGCGAAAAAGCTTTCGCCCGCCTCACGTAAAACGAAATCTTCAATTCTGATGTTCGAGATACCAGGCAACCGTGCGGTTCAGCCCTTCTTGAAATTTAATCTGAGGCGAGAACGAGAGGAGTTTTTGTGCCCGCTCGATGGAAGCCATTGAATGCTTGACATCGCCGGCGCGCCCATTCTCATAAATCGCGCCGATGTCTTTCTTCATGATTTGGTTGAGATGGCGCAACAATGTATTCAAACTATACCGCTCGCCACAAGCCACATTCATAAAATGGCCCGGCGCTTCAGGTGAGGTGCACGCCAGCAAATTTGCCTGCACGACATTATCGATATAGGTAAAATCGCGCGATTGTTCGCCGTCGCCAAAAACGATGGGCGATTTGCCGCTCATCAACGCCGTGATAAAACGTGGAATGACGGCGGCATATTGTGACTCGGGGTCCTGCTTCGGGCCAAAGACGTTGAAATAGCGCAGCGCCACGGTCGGCAAGCCATAGACATAGTAAAACGAAAGCGCATATCGCTCACCGGCAAGCTTGGAGGTGGCATAGGGTGAAATGGGATTCGGCGCCATACTCTCCTCTTTGGGCAGCGTTGGCGTATCACCATAAACCGAGGAAGACGAGGCAAACACAAAGCGCTTGACTTTGGCTTGCTTGGCCGCCCACAACATGTTGATCGTGCCGTTGACATTGACATCGTTGGAGGTGATCGGGTCATGCACGGAACGCGGAACCGAACCAAGCGCAGCCTGATGCAGCACGTAATCGACGCCGGCCATTGCTTTTTCGACGGCGACGCCATTCCGAATGTCGCCTTCAATCAACTCAAACCGGCCGTCAAATTCTGCGAGGTTCGAACGCTTACCTGTGGCAAAATTGTCGAGCACACGTACCTGTTCGCCGCGTTCGAGCAACGTGCGCACGATATTGCACCCGATAAAACCACCGCCTCCTGTCACTAGAAATAAAGCCATACCAAGCTCCTGATTGTTTATTTCACCTTTTCCTCGGTGTTGTAGTAGGAATAACCATAGTATTTATGGTCATAATAATACGGCAAAACCGCTTTTTGATTGTTGATGATCACACCGAGAATATTCAAGCCGGCATTGCGGATCAAATCCACCGCGCGTTGCACCACGGCTTTATGCGTTTCGCCGGCTTTGAGCACCAAAAGCGCGCCATCCATTTCCGGACTCAAAATCAGGGCATCGGTCACCGGGATGACGGGAGGGGAATCGACAATAATCGTGTCGAAATAAAATTTGATCTCGGAAAACAGATCCCGCATGCGCGCGGAATTAATCAACTCTGTCGGACTCGTCACCACGCCGCCGGAAGTCAACAACCGCAAGTTCTCAATCGGCGTTTGCTTGAAGCACGTGTCGAGCTTGCGCGTGCCCATCAGCACATCGGCAACGCCCTCTTCCTTGGGCATGCCAAAAAGCTGGTGAACGCGCGGCCGGCGCAAATCGCAATCGACTAAAATCGTTTTGGTGTTGCGGTAGCGCGCAATCGTACACGCCAGCAACGCCGCGATCGTGCTCTTCCCTTCGTTCATCTTCGCGCTCGTCACGAGAAAATTTTTCATCTCGTCGGCGGCGTACAGGTTTTTGAGCTTGGAGTATAACCGCCGAAACTCATTCGCTTCCGGCGTTTCGTCGCTAAAAACGGATACAATCGAATTTGTCAGAGACTTCTGCATAGATCCTCAACTGTTCCTCATGAACACACAACCGGCTACTCGGCTTGTTGGCATCCGCACTCCAGTTACGCGGCAAATCCAATCATGCCGGTCAAGCCTTCCGTGGCAAAGCTGCTCGCGTTCGAGATGATTTTTCCTGACGGCCATAATCGTCAACGGGATAGACAGCTTGCAAAGATCAAACTGAGGCGGCGCTTGCGATGCTTATTTGAGCACGGCATCGAACAGCAATTGCATGCCCTTGTGATCATACTCAGCCAGGCGTTTATTCCGCTTGGCGCGCTCGTATGCCGGGTTGAGCGCCATGGCCTTGTCAAATTGTTGAATGGCCTTGTGATTGACAAATTTGCTCATGATCACATACGCCACACCGAGATGATTGTACAAATCGGCATAGTTCGGGTATTTTTCGATCAATTCCTGCAATTGGCGAATGTGACGCCAGATCAGGCTGCTGCTCAGCTTTTTGCTGCCATAAATTACCCGCAAATAAAAATCCAAAATGAAGGAGGTGTCGGCCGGCTTGGTTACCTTTGCCAGCACCCGTTGCAAAGACTCGTATGCTTCTTCATACTTCTTTTCACGCATGAACCCGAGGCTTTGTTCGGTATGCTCATTGTAATACGAAGGGTTGATCTTTGCGGCTTTTTCGGTATTTTCGATGACTTTCTGATAGCAATTGACCGATAAGGCAAAGTCTTCCTTGGTAAAGGCATTCAGCACATACGCCAGCGCCAAATTGAAATAAGCATCGGCGTAATAGGGATTGCTATCCAAGGCGCGCAAAAATTGTTCGACGGCTTTTTTGCAATGCTCTTTCTTGAGATAGGCCAGGCCAAGATTATTGTGGAAATCGGCATACCCGGCCGACATCGAAATGGCTTGCTCCAAAACGGTGATGGCGTCATCAAAGCGCTTGACCGCGATATAAGCGCCGCCGAGATTGTTATAGATGCTCGAAATGCGGGGGTTGAGGATGATCGCTTCCTCAAACTCTACAATCGCTTCTTCGTACATGCCGCGCCGAAAAAACGCCTGGCCCAACAAGTTTTTCGTTTCCGCCTGATTGCTGTCCTGAAGCTTGTCCGCGAGCTGAATGAGCATCTGCACTTCGTCTTTCTTTTCGTCATGAAACTCGCGTGTCCTGACGCGCAACGTTTCGCGCGACCATTTGGGGTCGAACTCGCGCGTGCGCATCTCGAGCAGCGTGCCGTTGCGAAAGAACGAAGAGGTGATTCGCTTTTGCGGATCGTCGGTGGTTGTCTTGAGAAAATATTCTCCCTTGGGAGAACTGATCACATCATTGAATAGAAAATCAGCCATAGCATACTCACAGAGGTGATGTAAAAGTTTCGGGATCACATGACACGCTTGACCGCAATACCGTGTTTTCCTCTCAGTTCGTCGTCGCCCTGCCCGCGAATTGCAGACGTTGCTCGCGTGTGTTCAACTCCTCCTGGCGCAGCCAGCGATAGACTGTGGACCGGCTCACGCTGATTGCCGGTTCGATTCGCACTTCAAGAAACTTTTGGATCATCGTCGGACCATAGTGCGGATGTTCGCTGACGATTTGACGGATAAGAGCCGAACGATCACCATCAAATTGCATGCGCTGCGTTGTTTGTAATTTTCGAATCGGCTGGGGCCCGTTGCGAAAGGCTTGTTTGCTGTGCTGGTCGATATGAGCAAACGCCGGAGCAGTTGCGGGCGTCTCGCCGGGACGTTGCCGTGGCGCAGCGGGATTCACAGACACATTCTGCCGCTGAGACAACTCTTGTCGTGAACCGTTCTCAGGTGCGGACTCTGCTTTTGCCGTTGGCTTTTTTTGCGCCGCTGCCCAAGCAGTCATATAATCTTTCAGCCTGACTTCCTGTGTTGCTGCCTGTTTCACGGCAGCAGAATTATCTGCTCCGCCGCCGAAACTCTTGCCGGCGCCAGGATCTGGGCTTGAATACCCGCTGGAGGCCTCTCTGTTCTCATCCAAAAATGTTGGCGTTTTTTCAACATAGCCGGAGTCATCCCGCCAATTCACCTCTTCCATTTCATATTCTTCCGGCAGAGTATCTATTTCATCAAGAATCCAGGGATCATTGATATCTTGTGACGCAAAGTCATCGTAGAATTGTTCCGTCTGCGCAGAGGCGCCCGAAACTTGCTCTGGATCAACAGCATCGAAAGAATCTCGCGCAACGGCATGCGGCGAAACGTTCGAGGGCGGGGATTCACTTTCATCTTCAGAAAGATCGCCTGCCCACAAGGAGGTCTCGCTTGGTTCATTCGAATCTTCGTACACTCCAGACGCGCGGTGATCCAACGGGACATCTTCATTTTCATACGATGATTCATCCGATTCAAAATGTGGCGCCTCAAATTCCTTCGGTGTTGTCGTGGCCTTATTTTCAAACGAAGCGGCATCGCCGCTGCCGTATGGAGACCAGTTAAAAAACTCATCAGCAACTGAGCTTAACAGGTCCGGCTCTGCGGTTGCAGTAGGCAAAGAAAACGGCTCTTCATCGACAAGCGGCTCAGGCGCCGTCGCCTCCGAAAACGGCAGAGAGGAATGTTGTTCAACGCCGCCGGTATAAGTCTCCTCATGACTTGCGACGGCATTCTGATGATCATGCTCCAGTTCATGCGGCAACCTCGAAGAATCAAACAAGTCAGGATCCGGGGCGGCATGCTCCACAGGCAAAAACCCTGCACCGGCCCCAGCAAAAAAATCTTGCTGCGGCGCGCGCTCCGTTGCTGCATCGAAGGAAAGAATGGCGTCATCAACGGTATCGTAAGCGTTGATGAAGCTGTCCAATTCCAACAACAGGAAAACATCAAGCACATCCGGATTCATGCCTGCCAAACGAATGTCGCCGCCATTATCACGCACACGGCGCAGCTCGGCGGTAAACGCGCCCCAACCGGCCGACGAAATGAATTCCACACTGGTGAGATCCACGACGATGCGATAGTGGTTGCGCGACAACAAGTAGGCAAGCACTTTTTCAAATTCATCCAAGCTCGAAGCGTCAAAGACCTTCATGAGGCGGACGATATGAATGCCTTCTTCCGTCACTTCGACTGCTTCGATCAATCGCCTCTTCGCTGACAAGCCGCTATCCTTTCAATAATAAACATTCAAATCGTTTCTTCTTTTTGCTGCCAGTATGCGGGCTAAGGAAGCGCCGGCCACACGAACTTCTGGATCGCTGCCCTCTTCAGCGATCTCACCTTCTTAGAACGGCCGCTTGGCCTTGCCGGGCTCGGCAAATTGAATTTTGGGAATTACGCCGAGCACTGTGACGCCCAACAACGTTTCAACATCATCAACAGATTTAAAGGAATGATCAAAAAATTCCAACAGGTATACAGCGCCAACTCCGAATCCCAGGCCGCCAAAAATCGCAATCAAGAGAATCTGTGTTTCATTCTGAGGGATCGGCGCCAACGGCCGGTTTGCCGGGCTGATAATGCGAAAAAGTTCGTCTGCGCTGCTGGATTGCAAATCCTGGCCGAGCTTGGAGCGCACCGTTTGATTCTGAAAGGCATAAAGTTTGGCAGCCAGATCATCGACCTGCTTCTGCGCTTCGACGAGATCCATCTCCAAACCCGGCTGCCGGCCCAAGCTGTCGCGATACTCCGCTAAAAAACCATCGAGCATCTTTTTTTCTTGCTGGAGCAAGTCCAAATCAAGCTGCGCCACTTGCAACTGGGTAGCCAGTTCGACTTCTTGTGATTTCATTCCCGCCGACCTGCCTGCCGCATGCTTAGCAACTGCCTCGCGATATTGATCGCGCAGCGCCGCAATATCCTGATTCACGCTGATGACATTCGCGTCCCGCCAATCGAATTGCGCCATCACGGTCGCCAGCGCTTCGGCTTTTTGCAGCATGCGGCGGCGCAGCGCTTCGGTTTTGGGGTCGTCCCAAACAATGGCGCTGGCAGCGGAACTGCTCAACTTCGTTTGCAGCCCGGACACCAAATCTTGCTGCCGGCCAATATCAACTTTCAAAGCACTTAAAACCGTATTTGCCTGGGCCTCATTGTTGGCATTCACCACCAACTTCTTGGATTGCTCATACGTCGAACGTTCTTTCAAGCGGCGCAAACGTTCGAGCGCGCCTTCGTATTGCTGACGAAAACGTTCTTCGTGTTCCTTGCTGAAGCCGATGGCGATCTGCGCGTTGCGCGATTCTTTGGCAAGATTTTGTTCGATGAAAACATCGGCCAGGGTCTTGACAATCATGTAAGCCTTGTCCGGATCCGAATTATCAAAGGAAATGCGCATGGAACTGCCGCGCCGCGCAAATACGACCCGGTCCGTGGTGAAGCGTTTCGCCAGCCAATCAATTTGCAGGCGGCGAATGATTGACTCCTGGCTTTCATCAGGATGTTCGAGCTGGAGTTTTTTTGCCGCCTCCAGCATGCCCTGGCTCGGCTTCAGTTGAACGCGATCCACCACCGCTCCCAAGACTTCGACGGATACCAACTGCGCGAGAATATCTTCGGAGAGGTTTCGCATTTGTACCGGCCTTCTCTCGCGAGAGCCGTCCACAAAATCTCCCATCTGCGGCGACAAAGCCGCAACATTACCGATCTGAATCACGGTTTCAGACCGGTAAACTTTGGGCAGATTCGAGATGTTGTAATACGCGCCAAGCAACGCCACAATGGGAGGAATGATAAGAAACCATTTGCGCCGACGCGCGAGTTGCAGCAGGCTGCGTGGATCAATTTTTCCGCCGGTCGTCATAGCTCAATTCTAGTTGTTGTTATTCTGTCCAAGTAATGTGTTCAACACAAAATAAGAGGTGAGTAATGAAACCGTACCGGTAATGACCTGGCCGAGCGTATTTGCAAATAAGAACGCCCCATAATTTGGGCGGCTGGGGATGTAAATCGTATCGCCCGGGCGCACGAGCAGCGGCAAGGGCGCGGCCTGTTTGGTGTAATCCTTGATGTTGATCACATACACAACCGGGGCATCTGCGCCGCGGCTGATGAGGCGCACGCGCGTCAAGTCCGGTTCAATCGGCGCACGGTTGTTGCCGCCGCCGTTTTGCTGCAACACCGGTCCGCCGGCGCGAATGATCGCTTGCAACACGTCCAGGTCTTTTTCATACGGATACATGCCGGGCTGCACGACGAGTCCGAAGACATATATCGCGTTTTGGGGATCAATGAGCGCGCCGCCTTGCAACCCGCCGCCTTCCGCAATAGCCCCGCCGGCGCCCATAGCCGGCGCGACACTTGGAACCGACACATAATCGCCCGGGCCTAATTTCGGCAGATTCTTCACATTGCCGGATTCGAACGCGCTGGCAACGTCGATCGTTTCAATATTCCCGCTCGCCTCGCCGCCGCGAAAAATTTTCACCCGACTCAATTGCGCCACCGGCGAGGGGCCGCCGGCCTCGAGGATGGCCTCCCACAAATTCGGGAGGTTTTGAAACGTATACTTTCCGGGCCGGACCACTGCACCGGCAATGAAAATGGCGCGATTGCCGTATTCGATCACGGTAATGTTCGCTTGCGAGATTTTCTTATTATAAACCGAGATCTTTTCGACGATGAACCGGCTTAACTCGTCAATTGTTTTATCGACCGCTTCAATGCGGCCGATCAGCGGCAAATCGATTTTGCCTTCCGTGTCAATGCGCGCTTGCGTATTCAGCGTGGGTTCTTGCCAAAAGGTAACTTGAAGAAAATCGCCTCTCTCAAGCTTGTAATCCTGCGCCTGGGCCCTCGAGGTAAAACCAATCACACTGACAAAAAGAAGCAACCACAACGGTTGCCGAAAGTTATTCATGCCGTTTTCGCTCCTTCGAAAAAAATAGCCGTGACCGCATAGTTATAATCAGCGGCAGCAGTCCGTTGCTGGGCGGCGTCAAATGGAATTGCATGAAACATGATTTCACGGACGAATCCTTGCTTTAACCTCGTTGCTGCCCGAGGAGAGATTGCCACGATCATACACAAAAACCCGATAGTAATACGTTTTTGTCGCAAGCAAACCCGTATCGGTAAACGTGGTGGTAACCGGGTTTGTGTTGATGATATAAACCAACACATCAATATCGTTGCCTTGCGTATCTTTGCCGCGGGTACCGTTCGTCACGCCGGGCGTTTCAGAACGAAAGATGCGATAGGACGCGAAATCCGCATCCAGGCTTTGCGACCACGACAGCCGCAACGACGAGGTGTCAATGATGGCCGGCTGCGCCAAGGTCACCGGGAACGGCGGCGTGTTCTGCGCCGTGGTGACTGATTCAATATTGCTGCCGGTCGCGTTGCGGCCCTGGTCATAAACATAAACGCGATAGTAATATGTCGTCGCCGCATTCAAGCCCTGATCGGTAAAAACATTGCTCGCAATATTCACAACGGAGGCCACCAGGGTCGAGAGCGAATCAACGCGCGGCGTGGCGGAGCGGTAAATGCGATAACTGGCGAAATCACGATCGCTGCTTTGCGACCAGGTAAGCTGCACTTGATTCGTGCCGTCGCCGACCAATAACGGCGTGTTCAGCGTTACCGCCGAGGGCGGAACATCCGGGCTGATTTTGCCTTCCACTTCATTGCTCGGCGTGCTGCTCAAACCCGCCACATCATTCACGACAACTTGATAATAGTACGTGACGCCCGGCTGCAGATTGGCATCATTGTAAGATGTCGTTTGCTGCACCGTGACATGGTCGATCAAGGAGCTGGCGTTGGGGTTAAAATTTTTGGTGCGGCTGCGGTAAATCGCGTAATTGGAGAAATCAGCCTCTTGAGATACGCTCCACGTTAACCGCAAAATGTTGCCCTGGCTGCCGGTTGTGGCCGGCGCGAATAGAAATACGGGATCGGGCGCCTTGAGGATCGTCACCTGCGTTGCCGCCGTGAATGCAGTTGCGACGTTGCCGACGCGATCGGTGAAACGGCCGCGGATTTTCGCCTGGGCGATTTCAATGTCGCCGGGGATGCGGAAGTCACCTTCGTAAATGCCGTCATTTGCGACTTTGTCGTTGTTGGTGCCGTCGTCGAATAACAAAATATCCTGTACGGCATTGACAATATCGATCACCGCGCGCCCATCCGGCTCATTCGCGGTCAACCTGAAATGAATGGTCTCGCCGCTTTGCTTGGCCACGCCGCCGGTATTCTCGGTCACATTCGTGATCAGAGCTGTGGTATCCAGGATGATCGGATCGCTGGCAAGGGCGTTGCTTTCGCTGCCGTCGCGATCGCGCAGCTTGACATAAACAATCTTCTGGCCATCGCCCGGCGTCAACGTCCAATTTACGGTTGCTTGAAACGGCTGCCAGGAAATGCGCGAGAATGAGGTATCATTGCTCACTTTCATCAACACTGTGGTGGAGGGCGCGGTGAGATTGAGCGTAATCGTCGTGTTCCTCGTGGCCGTCACACCGCCGGCAATGCGAATGCCGAACACGTTCGGCTTGCCGGAGATTTCCGTGGAACGCGGCCCTTCGTAGCCCTTCGTCGATACCGCGCTGATCTGATAAAAATAAGTCACGCCGTTTTTGACCGTCCGGTCAACATACGTCTGCGCGCGTGTCGTGTCGAGCAAGATGAAACGCCGCTCGCCGGGGTTAGACGAAGCCAGGGCGACTTGTGAGCTGTCAAACCGGTAGATTCGAAAACTTTTCACTCTGGCGAGATTGGTGAGGCGCCAGGCTAAACTGATTTGGCGATCGCCCAACGCGATTGTAAGATCCGTCGGGGCCACCGGGAAATCACCGGCATTGTCCGGCCCGGTTGGCTTTTTGGAACATGATCCCAGCATCAAACCCGACAAGATGATGGCGGCGCACAGGGAGGTTTTGATCATCGCGTGCATGCGCAGAACGATTCCTTGCAATCTCATGGTATCCTACCTTGACGAGTACGTCTTGTCACTGAATATCAGAATTGGGCACGAACGCCCACCTGGGCAGATTGATCGGTGAAATCCGTGGGCGGGCTAACGGTCAGGCTAACATCCAAACCATTTCGATGGTAGGAGGGAAAAAATGCAATGACATCGATCAGGTTGTAAATATAGATACTGGCCGTGATGATCGCCCACCGTTGCCGCGTTTCATAGCGACGGTCCAAGCGCGCTTGCGCCGCATCCAGACGCGTTCGCTGGTTGGCGTCGTTTTGAAAGGCCGTCAATGCCGCGTTAAAGTCATCGACGCTGTCGCGATAGCGCAATTCCTCTATGAAAAACACGCCCAACGAGGTGAATTGCATGGCGCCGATGACCAACCCCTTGACCCGCTGATCGCTATAGGCCTGGCCCATGCCGGGAACGACGGCCGAGCGCAGCAGCGCTTTTAAGCGCGTTTTCGGCGAGAGTTTGATTGAGATTTTCTCCGCGCCTCGCCCGTTGAAAAAATAATCCGCCGACCAATCCTCATAGCCGCGCAATTTGGTTTTGATCTCATAATTGCCGCGCAAAAAATAGGTGACGGTGTAAGGCGCGCGTCCCGCCAGGCCGTACTCGCCTTCCAAGAATACAATAGCACCCGTGGGCCGGGTCAAAATCTGGGTGCGGGCGAAGTTTTCCGGCTTAGTTTCTGCCGGCTCCGCCACCTCTTCCGTTTGCGCCTGACTGCGATCAATACCGGCTAGCATTAACAGCATTAGCAGCGTTGTTATCCCTAGCCTGCGACTCAACACGCGAGACGGCAAGCCCATGCTAGCGAACATTTTGTTGAACCTCCATGCTCAGAATCAATCAGCTTCTTCCTTGCCGCGTATAATCATCCACAGCGTTTTCCACAGCAGCACAATATCCTGCTTCAGATTATGGTTTTTAACATACATCAAATCGTATCGCACTTTCTCGCGCACATCGTCAATGGTTTCATCATAGCCACAATAAATCTGTGCGTTGCCGGTCATGCCCGGTTTCACTTCCAGGCGTTCGGTGTAATCCGGCACCTGCGTCACCAAATTCGGAATGATTTGGGGCCGCTCGGGGCGCGGGCCGACCATGCTCATATCGCCCAGCAACACGTTGAGAAACTGTGGAATCTCGTCGACATGCGTGAAGCGCAAAATACGGCCGACGCGCGTGATGCGCGGATCATTTTTTTGCGCCCAAACCGCTCCGCTATGCTTTTCCGCATCCTGCCGCATCGTACGGAATTTGTATACCGTAAACGGGCGGCCGAACAAATTCGTCCTGCGGCGGTCGCCGGCGCGGCGATCGTGAGTGACGGCAATTGCAACTTGCCGGCGCTCCCGCCGGCGCAGATTAACGCCCACGCGCTGCTGTCCGTAGAATATTCCACCTTTCGAATCCAGGCGAATCAATAGCGGCACGATAAAAAAGAGTATTGACGACATGATAAAACCCAGGACGGCCATGCTGAAATCAAACAAACGCTTGCCGAACTGTTCCCACCAATTGATGCCGGAAAACGGCGCCGTGATCTTCTTCACCAGCTTTTCCGGAACACACAAAATCACCAGCAAAGAGCTGAATAAAAAAAACGGTGCAATGATGACGTTTCCCACGAACCTCTTCATATAAGGCGGCGAATACGTTCGCGCGCCAAGATAGCCGTCTTGCGTATGAGTCTTTTTGGGCATGACCAAGTTCTCGCCATGACGTAACATCTGATCATAGCGATGATAAGCCTGGTCCCGGCGAGACGAGGTGGATGTACCGTTGGTCGGCCCTGCGGCAAGCGGCATTTCTGTGACAGGATGACCAACCAATGTCGCCTCTGGCATCGAAGCTATCTCCCTTTGTTACAGTCGGTGAACCCAGCTAAATTAATTCCACATAGAGGTCGAAGGTACAGCCGTACATTTTATCTAAACGCTAGAATTCGCTTAATCTTGTTATAATATGAGCAACCGATTTTCAGTCGGTCCAAAAGGTTTTGTTCGGCTTGATTGTTCCGTTAACCGCTCATTCGTGATCGGCGCGCGCAGTTATATGACGACTGGCGCCAATCTTCATGGCTAAATATAGAAATCAATGGTAACGGATGCGTAGAATCAGCCGCCTTAAAGTGCGTAGGCATCCCGTGGAAGTGAAATGAGCGGCAAATTTGCTTGCGCTGGTTCACTACCAGCGCACAGGCCCCCACTATGCCAGCTCATCCTCATTCGTGGTAACGCTCGATTCCAACAAGTGCGGCGTCTCTTTCATGCCCGCCGGGCCGCGAGGAGCACCGTTTGATTTCTTCCGTTTGAAGGACTTGGCCGAGAGCTGAAACTTATTGAGCAGGGCATAGACGGTATAGCGGCTGATGCGGGCGGCGCGTGCGACCATGGAAATGTTGCCGGAATATTTAGCAAGCTGCTGCCCCAAATATTCACGCTCGAACGTTTTGATCCAATGCTTCTTGGCCTCTAAGAAGGGATACTCGAGCAATTGCTCGCCAGGCACAGCCTGAGACCCAACCGAGAGTGAGGAGAGTGTGTCCGTGCCTTGCGCTTCCGACTTCAAAAAAGCCAGAATGGTCGTGACGATTTCCGCCATGGCAAGAAGCGCGGAAAGCTCGGCGTCGGTAAAATGTTTGGGCTGGTCAAACGCGAGATACAAAAATCCCAGCAAGGGGCTTTGCCCGTTTTCCGATTCGGTCGCCGGCTGATGCAGGTCAAATCTTAAAATCGGCTGCGCTGCCTGAAAAGCCTCAGCAATCGTTTGCAACCGATTCTCCTCGTGCACCAGAGGCGCAGGCGACTCATCGCCCTGCTCATCATGCCCCGCGGTTGGCGCGGCCACTTGCGGACGATGATTGTACTGCATGATCGGCACAATCGCCATGCCGGCGGCTGCTTGATCATCCGACACGAGAGTATTGAAGGCTTGTTTGCCGTCATACGCCGAATGCGACTCCAGGCCGGCAAACAGCGAGAGACCGCAGTAAGAAGCACCAAAGGTGCTGGTGAACTTTTTGCAGAGACGCGTGACGGTCTCTTGTGTGTGTGTGCGAGATAGAGACATGAGAGTAACTTAAATTCGAGATGCAATATCCAGTTCTTACTCAACATCAGATATATACATTCATGCGGAGGGAATGCGTACTAATCACGCGAGGCGATTTTGAGGCAGGAAGAAAAGAGTCGGGAAAAATGTGGCGGATTTTAAATGTAATACCAACTCGTAACAACTCTGGGACAAGCGCCGGTTACATCCATAGAACGAAACAACTAATACAATGATGATTTTGCCCTAAAGCTTCCTTTAGTTGATTTAGTTGTAAGTCCGGTCAAACATGTCTGGCATTCCTTGCAGCGTCACACTTCCTGAAACATAATTTTACCACGGCGGAATTCTTGAAAATGTAGGGCAGCCCTGCGCAAGCGGCTGCCCCGATCCGCCCTCCTCCTATTATAGACGAAAGCCAAGAGAGAAGCGATGGGTCTCGCCCAGGATGCCGAATTCCTGAAAGGCGTAATCAATCATTAAATTGTAAGTCGTGATTGGCAGATTTAATCCGCCGCCCGCCGTGAACGATTCTTCATCATAATTGAATTTGTAGCCGCCGCGCACATAAATCTTGTTTGACAGGCTATACTCCGCGCCCAAATTGACGCGTTCGTCGGCGTCCGTCGGATGAACGAAATCCGAAGCCAGCAGCAATGTGCCGGATTCATTTTTGAAAACTTCATACGAAAGCCCGACGCGAAAATTCAGCGGCAGCGGCCATTCATCAACACTCAAGTTGCCGCTCGGCGTATTATTGCCTTCGAGCGTCGGCGCGACATCAACATCGCGCACAGTGAAATCGCGGCCGGAAAGTGACATCTTGCCGCCGAAATTCGTCATGGCCATGCCGATTCTTATGCCTTTGATGCCGGTGTCGTAAAGACTGCCGATATCGATCGCCACCGCGCTCGCCGAAGAATTGAACAAGCCTTCGCGAATATATTTGCCGGTGACGCCGACGGAAAAGCGATCCGATAAAGCGCGGCTATACGTCAAGCCGAGCGCGACGCTGGTCGCCGACCACGTGCCGCTAATCTCGCCGTCCGGATCTTCAATCGTAGTGCGGCGCGCCTCGCCGGCGTTCAACACCGCCGCGCTGAAGCCAAGATTGCCGCTGCTCAACGGCACAACCAGGCCGGCATAATCGAAGGTGATGTCGAGCAGATAATCCATGTGCGTCAAATGCACTTCGAGATTCTTAAGATTGCCCACGCCGCCCGGATTCCAAAAAAGCGCCGAGGCATCGTTCGCGATGGCGGCATACGACTCGCCCATCGCGCTGGCGCGCCCGCCAACCGCCATTTTCAAAAACTGGGCCACACGTGTGCCGTTATTATTAAAGCCTTCTGTCGGAGTGGCAAATTGCGCCAGTGAAAGCGCTGGCAGGCAGACGCCGATCATCGCCACCATCGAGAATACAAAATTCTTTTTCATCATCATCTCCTTTGCAAATTTTCAAAGGGCTTTCCGGCAAAGGCGCTTGCCATTTGCCTTTTGCGCTTTGCTTTATCTCATGATGGCCAGTTTGCCCATGTTCGTGCCAGCCGGCGAGTCGATATGATACAGATAAACGCCATACGCCACTTCGCTGCCGAACTCCGTTTTCAAATCCCACTTGGCGAACTCACGATTATCCGTGGCGCGATTATGCTTGATGGTTTTGACCAACTCACCGGTAAGCGTAAAAACCTTGATGGTGCATTCCGCCGGCAGCCGGGTGAAGTGAATCTCATGGCGATCGGCGACGGTATCGAATCCTGACGTCACAATAAAAGGATTCGGCACGACTCGAATCTTCGCCAGGTCGCGCTTCGCTTGCTCGGCGTCAATCACCTCCGCGGCAGTGCTGAATTGATACTTATCCGCAGCCGTGATCGGTTTATTTGTTACGAGTCTGTATTCGGTGCCGGCGACGTAATCGCCAATGAATCCAAACCGATAAAAATACGTGTTGGCTTCCCAACCGCCGGTGCCCTGGTAAGGAGTATCGCCAATCGCGATGCGTTCGGCAACATCATACGCGCCATCCGAGTCGCCCTCGCCTTCGCGTGTATCGAGAATCTCGACGGTAAGCGTGTCGCCCGTGGTCAAATCGATTATGATAAACGGAGCGGCCACCGGCTCACCCGTGTCCCAATCGGCATAAAGATATTGAAAGCTTGCCGAATCTTCCGGATTCTGCACGAATTTAAACAAAAAATCGTGATCGTTGGGATCCCACGGCTCGGAAACATCGGGATCAACGGCCAGCTCTTCGCCGGCAACCTGAACGGTTTGCACAGAATTATCGTAGTTGATATTGAATTCGACATCGGTAACGATTACGCGCAAACCGTCAAACATTTTGGCGTTGTCGAATGCCGGATCATAAAATGGCTGGCCGTCCAGCACGTTCACGCCGTTGCGGAGATTCGTTACGGTGTAGGTTTTGTCGGTGTCGGTGACCGTAAAGCTGATTTCATAACGATCGCCGGTCATCTTGCGCGGATCGATGATTTGCAATTCAAAACCGGCAATATCGGCGCTGCCGGCTACATGATCAAAAACCGTATCGACTTTCGCCTGCACCAAGCCAGCGGCAGGCGCTTGCGGAACCACCGACACCGTCTGGTCATCGCTGAATGCTTCCGCAATCGTGTTTGCTTGATTTTCATTGGTCGGCAAGTTGATTTCCGGATCAGGGCGATCGTAAGCTGTAACGGTGTACCAATATTCATAACCGTTGATCAGTTTATCCGGATCTTTCCAAACATGTTTTAAGCCGGTGTTCGCGCCGGGATCGATTTTCTTCTGTTCGATGCGGAAAATCTCGCCGGCGTTGACCGTGCCATCTTTGGTCGAATCGGCAAAATTATCCATGATTTGCACAAAAATGCCATCGAGATGGATGTAATAACCCGAGCTATAACGACCAGTGTATTCATCAAGCGGGGGTTGCACGGCGAAGCT
>SZPB01000068.1 GCA_030263535.1 Cytophagia bacterium CHB2 | reverse complement strand
GTGGAGATGAAGTACTCCAACACCGAGAGACCTTCTCGGAAGTTCGCCGTGATCGGGTTCTCGATGATTTCGCCCATCTGGCCCGTCATCTTCTTCTGCGGTTTTGCCATCAAGCCGCGCATACCGGCAAGCTGGCGAATCTGTTCTTTGGAACCGCGCGCGCCGGAGTCGGCCATCATAAAAATCGGGTTAAACCCCTGCCGATCTCCCTGCAAGCGATCGAACATCTTCTCCGCCACGTCGCTCGTGGTGTGCGTCCAGATGTCGATGATCTGATTATAGCGTTCGCCGTCGGTGATCACACCCTTTTCATATTGGTTTTGAATGGTGTGAACTTTGCGAAAAGCGTCGTCGAGATATTTCTGCTTCTCTTCCGGAATGATAACGTCTTTGACGCCGACGGTCACGCCCGAGAGCATCGCGTGTTGAAAGCCGAGCAGCTTCAATTCATCGAGAAACATCGCGGTTCTGAAATTGCCGAGCTGCTTGTACACTTGCGAAGTCAACTCTTCTAGACGCTTTTTGGTGAGCAATTCATTCACAAAACCCACTTCGCGCGGCACAATGCGATTGAGAATTACACGGCCAACGGTGGTTTCGATAATTTTATCGTCGATGCGAACTTTGATCTTGGTGTGCAGCGCAATCTGCTTGGTGTTATAGGCGATGTTGACTTCATCAACATTGGCAAACACCTTGCCTTCACCCGGCAAGCCGCTTCTGGCCTTGGTCAGGTAATAAATGCCAAGCACGATATCCTGGCTCGGAATCGCCAACGGGCGACCGGAGGCCGGCGACAGGATATTATGACTCGAGAGCATCAACAAACGCGTCTCGGTTTGAGCGTAATAGCTCAACGGCACATGTACCGCCATCTGATCGCCGTCAAAATCGGCATTGAATGCCGCGCACACCAGCGGATGAATCTGCAGCGCCTTGCCTTCGATCAAAATCGGTTGAAACGCCTGAATGCCCAAACGGTGCAACGTCGGCGCGCGGTTCAACAAAATGGGATGATCGTCGATGATTTCTTCTAAAATATCCCAAACGCTGGCGTCGCGGCGGTCAACCATTTTTTTGGCGCTTTTCACGGTTTTGGCGATTGACCGCTCGACCAGCTTGCGGATCACAAATGGCTTGAACAATTCCAGCGCCATTTCTTTAGGCAAGCCGCATTCGTGCAAGCGCAACTCCGGGCCTACCACAATCACCGAACGGCCGGAATAATCGATACGCTTACCCAGCAGGTTCTGGCGGAAACGCCCTTGCTTGCCGCGCAACATATCGGACAACGATTTCAGTGGGCGATTGCCATCGCCGCGCACCGCAGCCGTTTTACGGCCGTTATCAAACAGCGCATCGACGGCTTCTTGCAGCATGCGTTTTTCATTGCGCAAGATGACTTCCGGCGCCTTGATCTCCATCAACTTCTTAAGGCGGTTATTACGAATGATGACGCGGCGATAGAGATCATTCAGATCAGAGGTGGCAAAACGGCCGCCTTCCAACGGCACCAAGGGGCGCAATTCCGGCGGAATCACCGGAATGACGGACAACACCATCCACTCCGGCCGATTCTGGCTGCGCTTGATTGCTTCAATGACTTTCAACCGCTTCAACGCTTCGGTCTTGCGCTGGAAGGAGGTTTCGGTTTTGACTTGATGGCGCAACTCGGTCGACAGCAAGCTCGGATCGGAACGGCGCAATAATTCGAGAACAGCTTCACCGCCGATCTTGGCGACGAACTGCTCGGACTCGTTTCCGGCGCTGCCTTCGCTTGCTCCCATCTCGGAGGTGATGCGGAAATAATCATCTTCCGTCAGCAACTCTTTCGGGCGAAGGCCGCTGCGGCCGGGCTGAATTACGACATACGATTCGTAATAAATGACTTTTTCTAGATCCTTGCCGCTCATGCCGAGAATATATCCGATCTTCGAGGGCAAAGCCTTCCAATACCAAATATGAACCACCGGCACGGCAAGCGTGATATGCCCCATGCGCTCACGCCGCACCGATTTTGTGGTCACTTCAACGCCGCAACGGTCGCAGACAATGCCTTTGTAGCGAATACGTTTGTATTTGCCGCAATGGCATTCCCAATCACGCACGGGGCCGAAAATTTTCTCGCAAAAAAGCCCATCCTTTTCCGGCTTAAATGAACGGTAATTGATCGTCTCCGGCTTGGTTACTTCACCGTGTGACCGTTCGAGAATTTTATCCGGCGACGCCAGGCTAATGGCGATTGCGCTGAAATTGCGGCGTGCTGCGGTATCTTGTTTCGGAAAGTAAGTCAAAGCTCACCTCCACTGAATCACAGTGGTTATATTAAAATACTGATGTTCTTAACAACTTTTGTTGTGGCCGGCTAATTCGATTTGCCGTTTTCAGAATCGTCGACCAACTCGACGTCGAGACCCAAGCCCTGCAACTCTCGAATGAGAACGTTGAAGGATTCAGGTAAACCAGGCTCCGGCAAATTATCGCCTTTCACGATGGCTTCATAAACCTTCGACCGCCCCCGCACATCGTCTGATTTGACGGTCAAAATTTCCTGCAGTGTATAGGCCGCGCCATAAGCTTCCAGCGCCCAAACTTCCATTTCACCGAAACGCTGGCCGCCGAATTGCGCCTTGCCGCCCAACGGCTGTTGCGTGATCAAGGAATACGGGCCGATGGAGCGCGCGTGAATCTTGTCTTCGACCAAATGCGACAGCTTCAACATATAGATCTGGCCGACGGTCACGCGCTCGTTGAACAACTCGCCGGTCCGGCCATCGAACAACTGCACTTTGCCATCTTCCGGAATGCCGGCTTTTTTCATCTCATTGATGACTTCCTGCTCGCTTGCGCCGTCGAATACCGGCGTGGCGAATTTTACACCGAGCTTGGAAGCAGCCCAGCCCAGAGTCGTCTCAAAAATCTGGCCCAGGTTCATGCGCGAAGGCACGCCCAGCGGATTAAGCACGATGTCAACCGGCGTACCGTCTTCAAGATAAGGCATATCTTCGATCGGAACGATTTTGGCGACGACGCCCTTGTTGCCGTGGCGGCCTGCCATCTTATCGCCGACCATCAATTTGCGCTTTTTCGCAACATAAACCTTGGCAAGCTGAACGATGCCAGGAGGCAATTCATCACCGACGATGATTTTGAGCTTGCGCCGTTCATACTCTTCTTCGGTGTCTTGCACTTTGCGCTCATAGGTCGAAAATACCAAATCGACCAACTCGTTGATGCGCCTTTTCTCGGTCCAGCCTTCGCTGCGGTCGAGTTTCTCAAAATCAAGTTCGGACAAGCGCTCTTCAGTCAACTCCGTGCTGGCACGCACCACGACTTTCCCGTGCGTGTCGCGAATGGTCGCGGACGTTTCGCCCGAAAGCAAATTGATCAACTTTTCGCTGCGCAGTTTCTTGAGACGCGCCAACTCGCGAGTATGCCATTCTTCAATCTCGTCGACCTTCTTTTTCTCCTGGCGCTTCGACTTGGAGTCTTTCTTCTTGCGGGAGAAAAGCTTGGTGTCGATCACAATGCCCTTTAACCCGGGCGGCGCTTTCAATGAAGCATCTTTCACATCGCCGGCCTTTTCGCCGAAGATTGCTTTCAGCAATTTCTCTTCAGGCGTTGGATCCGTTTCGCCCTTGGGCGTGACTTTGCCAACCAGGATATCGCCGGCCACCACTTCTGCGCCGATGCGAATGATGCCATTTTCGTCGAGATCTTTGGTGGACTCTTCAGAAACGTTTGGAATTTCGCGCGTCAACTCTTCTTCGCCGCGCTTGGTGTCGCGCACCTGCAACTCGAATTCTTCAATGTGGAGCGAGGTATAAATATCCTTCTGCACGACGCGCTCAGAAATGACGATGGCGTCTTCGAAGTTGTAACCGCGCCACGGCATGAATGCCACCAAAACGTTGCGGCCTAATGCAAGCTCACCGCCTTGCGTCGCGCAACCGTCAGCCAACACCTGGCCTTTCTTCACCCGATCGCCGACGTTCACAATGGGGCGCTGATTGATGCAAGTATCTTGGTTCGTGCGCATGAATTTGGTGCAGCGATAAGTCACCAAATCGGTTTCCTCAAAATTCAGTAACGCCTCGACCTCGATTTTCTTGCCGCGCCCCGAGGGCATGTCTTTACGAATGATGATTTTGTCCGTTTCCACGTGTTCGACCACGCCGTCAAAATCGGAAATAATCATCGCGCGGGAATCATGCGCCACTTTTGCTTCAAAACCGGTGCCGACCAACGGCGCTTCCGGAACCAAAAGCGGCACGGCCTGGCGCTGCATATTGGAACCCATCAACGCGCGGTTGGCGTCATCGTGCTCCAGGAACGGGATCAATGCCGCGGCGGCAGAGACGATCTGATTGGGCGACACATCCATATAATGGAGTTCTTCGGGCGGCACCACGGGAAACTCGCCCTTGATACGGGCCTTCACGCGATCGTTCAGGTAATGGCCACGATTGTCAATCGGCGCGTTCGCTTGTGCAATGACATATTGATCTTCATCGTCGGCGGAGAGATATTCGATATCCGTCGACACGCGGCCGTTTTTCACGCGGCGATAGGGCGTTTCGATGAAGCCGAAATCGTTGATGCGCGCAAATGTGGTTAATGATGAAATGAGACCAATGTTCGGACCTTCCGGCGTTTCAATCGGACACAGACGGCCATAATGCGTGTAATGCACGTCGCGTACTTCGAAACCGGCGCGCTCGCGCGTCAAACCACCAGGTCCGAGAGCGGAGAGACGGCGTTTGTGGGTCAATTCCGCCAGCGGGTTGGTTTGATCCATGAATTGTGAGAGCTGGCTGGTGCCGAAAAACGTGTTGATCACGGAAATGATCGTGCGCGCATTGACGAGATCCTGCGGCGTCAACTTCTCGCTGTCGCGCAAATTCATCCGCTCTTTGATCGTGCGCGCCATGCGCGACAAACCGACGCTCATCTGCTGCGAAAGCTGCTCGCCCACGGTGCGAATGCGGCGATTGCCCAAATGGTCGATGTCATCGGCCGTGCGATGGCCGTTGCGCATATCGAGCAGATACTTGATGATCGTGATAATATCGTTTTCGGTAAGAACCGTCGTGGACACCGGCGTATCCAACCCGAGCTTCTTGTTGAGGCGATAACGCCCGACTTCGCCCAAATCGTAACGTTTGGGATTGAAGAACATGCGCTCGAGAAATTGTTTGGCGGTATCCAGATCCGGCGGCTCGCCCGAGCGGAGCTGGCGGTAAATGGCTTCCAGGGCGTCTTGCTGCGAATGTGCGGCGTCGCGCTTAAGCGTGTTCGAAATCACTTCCGGGCCAAAGGCGCTATCCGAACGCAACAATCGCACGGTCGTAATTTTCGCTTTTTTCAAGCGATCGATTGCTTCTTCCGTCAGTTCTGCATCTTTTTCAAGCAGAATTTCGCCGGTTTCACGATCGACGACATCGCCGATTGACTGCCGCCCAAGAAATTGCTTGACTTTCGAATCCGACAACTTGATTTCGTCAATGAGATCGAAAAGCTGCAGCACTTCTTTATCGGAGGAATAACCAATCGCGCGCAACAGCGTGGTGACCGGAAATTTCTTGCGGCGATCGATGTAGACATACATCACATCGCTGATGTCAGTAAGAAATTCGACCCACGAACCGCGCAGCGGAATGATGCGCGCCGAAAAGAGCTTGGTGCCGTTGGGATGCTTCAATTCATCAAAGAACACGCCGGGAGAGCGATGAAGCTGGCTCACCACGATGCGCTCGGCGCCATTAATAATGAAGGTGCCGCGCGTGGTCATAAAGGGAATATTTCCCAAGTAGACGACTTGTTCGGTTGTTTCACCGAAGTTGCCGCTTTCCTCATCTTTTACCGACAGGCGGAGTTTGGCCTTGAGCGGAACCGAGTAGGTTACACCGCGCTCCTGGCACTCATCCATGTCGTACTTGGGTTTTTCGATATAAAATTCAACAAAATCCAGGCAAAAATTTTCCCGGCTGTCGTAAATCGGAAAAATGCTCTTGAATACCGCCTGCATTCCTTGGTTGTCGCGCTTGGAAGGCTCGACATCGAGCTGCATGAATTCGTTGAACGACTTGAGCTGAATATCCAACAAATCCGGCAAATCGATCACGGTACTTAGTTTTGAAAACGAGTACCGTTTTCCGTTTGTATTCTCCATGAAAGGGGCACCTATAAAACAACAACCTCTTTCTGGCTGAAAGAGGGTTGAGTCAAAAGGGTTGGCTTACTTCATTTATTTGATTTCGACGGTGGCGCCAGCTTCTTCCAACTGCGCTTTGATCTTCTGTGCTTCTTCCTTGTTCACCGCCTCTTTCAACGTCTTCGGCGCGCTGTCCACCAAATCTTTGGCTTCTTTCAAACCCAGACTGGTGAGGGTACGCACGACTTTGATGACGTTAATCTTGTTGGCGCCGGCGCTGGCTAGCACCACGTCAAATTCGGTTTTCTCTTCGGCTTGGGCTTGCGCCGGCATTGCACCGCCAGCTTGCGGCATCATCGCCACGGCCGGGGCTGCGGCAGACACGCCAAACCGGTCTTCAATTGCCTTGACCAAATTTGATAGCTCAAGAACACTCATGTTCTCGATCGCCTGGATAAAATCATTCGTAGACACAAAATCCTCCTTAAAAGAGTGGAAACTTCATGGATTCAACGGCGCCGCAGCGCGAACGGTTCTATAAAATAAATTATTGCGCACCCG
Organism: Cytophagia bacterium CHB2; assembly: GCA_030263535.1. Classification (NCBI taxonomy): domain Bacteria; kingdom Pseudomonadati; phylum Bacteroidota; class Cytophagia; species Cytophagia bacterium CHB2. Next base: position 14,808 of record SZPB01000068.1, on the reverse strand, counting down.
CAGCTTCTTTTTTCTGATCTGCGACTGCATTTAATGCATATGCCATTTTCCGGATGATGCCTTGCAGAGAATTTGCAAGACCCGTGACCGGCGCATTCATGCTGCCGAGCAAACGCGCCAACAGCTCGTTGCGGCCCGGCAATTTGGAAATTTCTTCGGCGAATTTGCCGTCATAATACTGGCCTTCGAACACAAAGGCCTTGATTGTCGGTTTTTCACTTTTCTTGGTGAATTCGAGCAGCACTTTTGCCGGAGCTGCGGGATCACCCAAGCCGAACGCAATGGCTGTCGTGCCTTCCAGGTGCGGCACGATGTCTTTCATGCCAACCTGAGTGGCCGCCAAGCGCGTGAGCGTATTTTTGCTCACAAGATAGTCCACGTTCGACTTGCGAAAATCGCGGCGCAGCCGGGTAATGGCCTCGACGGTCAAACCGGAATAGTCTGTGACAAAAACACTTTTTGCCGCTGACATCCGTGCAACGAGATCGGTTACGGCTTCTTGCTTCTCTGGCCGAATGGTTCTGGATTCTAACATGGTCGTGTTCACGCCTATACTTTATACTTTAAGTTCGCCCATCATCGCATTGCTGTCAATTGGAATGCCAGGTCCCATGGTGCTGGACAACGTGATGCTGCGCACATATTGCCCCTTCGAAGAAGCCGGCTTCAACCGCACGACGGTTTCGATAAACATCCGCGCATTTTCCGCAATCTGCTGTTCACTGAAAGACGCTTTGCCAATATTCACGTGCAGGATGCCCGACTTGTCGACGCGGAATTCGATTTTACCGGCCTTCACTTCCTTAACCGCCTGCCCCACGTCGAACGTGACGGTGCCACTCTTGGGATTTGGCATCAAGCCGCGCGGGCCGAGAACTTTACCGAGCTTGCCAACCTCTCCCATGACATCGGGCGTGGCAATGACAACGTCGAATTCGAACCACCCTTCGTTGATCTTTTTGATAAAGTCATCAAAACCGACATGATCGGCGCCCGCTTCGCGCGCCTCCGCCTCTTTCACGGTTTTGCACAACACCAACACGCGCACGGTTTTGCCCGTGCCGTGCGGCAACGAGACGGTGCCACGCACAACCTGATCGGCATGCCGCGGATCAACGCCAAGACGCATCGCCACTTCAATCGTTTCGTTGAATTTTGCCGTCGCCGTTTTTTTCAACAACGCCACGGCATCTTCCAACGAATACTCTTTGTTCGGCTCGACCAACTTGGCAAGTTCACGAAAACGACGACTATGATTCATACAATTACCTTACCTGGAACCAACGTTGCATTTGATATTGATTAACGGACCTCAAGCGACTTCAATGCCCATGCTGCGCGCCGTGCCTTCGACCATGCGCATCGCCGCCTCAACGTCGTTGGCATTCAAGTCTTCCATTTTTGCTTGCGCGATCTGGCGCACCTGATCTTTGGTCACCTTGCCGATCTTGTTGCGATTCGGTTCGCCCGAGCCTTTGGGCGCACCCATCGACTTCAAAAGCAGTACTGCGGCGGGCGGTGTTTTCAAGACAAACGTAAACGAGCGATCGGAATAAACCGTAATGATAACGGGAATAATCAGTCCCTGACGATCTGAGGTTTTGGCGTTGAAAGCCTTACAGAATTCCATAATGTTGACGCCATGCTGGCCCAACGCCGGGCCTACGGGCGGAGCGGGATTTGCCTGCCCGCCGGGGATTTGCAATTTGATTTCCTTAACGACTTTTTTAGCCATGTGTGTCTATCTCCCGTGCGATTATTTTTCTAACTCGATTTGCAGGAAATCCAACTCGACCGGTGTTGATCGGCCAAAAATACTGACCATCACCTTGGCCTTCTTTTTCTCTTCGTTAATTTCTTCCACAAAACCCGTAAAGTCCAGAAATGGCCCATCCGTTACACGCACCGGATCGCCGACCTTAAAGGGCACAGAAACGATTTCCTTGGATCGGCTTTCCTGCACGCGGCCTAAAATGCGATCGATTTCATCTTGACGGAGAGGCTGGGGTTTGTTTTTGGGGCCGACAAAATTGGTAATCCCGGGGGTGTTTAGAATTAAATGCTGCGTGTCCTTGTCCAACACCATTTCGACCAACATGTAGCCAGGAAAGAACGTCTTATTTCGTACCCGTTTCTTTCCTTCTCTCATTTCGGTAACTTCTTCCGAGGGAATAAGCACGCCCGCCAGCCGGTCGGATAATCCCAAAGCCGCCGCTTCATTTTCCAAATAGGCTTTCACCTTGCGCTCGTGCCCGGAGAGAACATGAATCGCATACCATCTTTTGGCCGTGCTCTCGGTATTTTTTTCCGTGATATCTTCCACTGGGATATAGTCAGATATTGTAGAATCAACTTTAGGTTAACTGATCAGCCCATAGAGCTGTTGCACGCCCCACGAAAGCACGCGGTCGACCGCACCCGTGATAATCGCAAAGAAAAGAGTGACAACCAAAACCACCATTGTCGATTCTTTCAGGTTTTCGCGGCTCGGCCAGCTCACTTTGGTCATTTCGATTTTAATTTCGTCAAAAAATGTCTTGACCTTCTGCACTAGATTCATTTGGCGTCTCTCGTATTCAATACATCATTGACCATCACATCATTGACCATCACCTCAGATGGCAGGCCTGGAGGGAATCGAACCCCCAGCCTCCGGTTTTGGAGACCGGCGCTCTAGCCAGTTGAGCTACAGGCCTACTGAGCACACTTAACGCGATTCTTTGTGCATCGTATGTTTGTTGCAGAACCGGCAAAACTTTTTGAATTCTGCGCGCGCCGTATGCGTTTTCTTATTTTTCGTCATCGCATAGTTTCGGCGCTTGCACGTGCCGCATTCCAGAGTAATGTTTTCTCTCACGACTCTTCACGCCTTTTTGTAATATTCATGCCAAATTTGTTCAAGAGCTCACGACCGGGATTGAACCGGTGACCTCTTCCTTACCAAGGAAGTGCTCTACCGACTGAGCTACGTGAGCCAATCGTGCGAGAGCGGGAGACGGGACTTGAACCCGCGACCAACAGCTTGGAAGGCTGTGACTCTACCACCTGAGTTACTCCCGCATGCTTACCAGAATCCGAACTGCCCCTTGCTCACCGCTTTGCGCCACGACACGTGAATCCGTGAAAAATCCCGATAGAATCGGGATTCGTTGGCTTACTTCATTTTTTGTTTTCACAAACCATTGGAGCAAGAATGGCTCATGATAACGCACACAGTGGGGAGGGAAGGATTCGAACCTCCGAAGGCATAGCCAGCAGATTTACAGTCTGCCCCATTTGGCCACTCTGGAACCTCCCCGGCAAAATCTAATTTCGTTGAGCCACCAGCAGGAATCGAACCCGCGACTTCCTCATTACAAGTGAGGCGCTCTACCTTCTGAGCTATGGTGGCTATTAAAGGTCATGCATCGCCTTTGTCAAGAATTAAGACTCGCCACAAAATATCGCTCAGAACAAAAATATAAAAACGAACACCTTGAATAGGCGATTCCTTAACTTCAGTAAAACCGAATTTTAGGACATAGACTCGTAATATATAAAACTAAATGATTTTGTCAAGAAATATTTTGCCCCGCATTGCCTCACGCATTGCCTCATAAAAAATGTTACCGAAGCATTTTGAATGAGGGGGCGTTGCCTCATAATTTATGTTACCCAAAGGAGCGGATTGACTTATAAAACGGTTTTAGCGGAAAGGTTTTAAACCAAGAAAGTGCTTCTGCATAACTCTGTTACGAAAAATCTAAGTTAGATTCAATGTGGATTACTTCATAAATGGGTAACAAACGATCAGCCCTACGTCATTTTATTATGAACTATGCAAAATTGATATCAGCGTGCCACAGATAACGAATTCTCGACAGAATTGCTTGAAAAAACGTTCCCAGCGGATGAGCAAAATGTATGTTTCAACGAAACGACCTCATCCGCTGGGAGAAAATTTATTCAATCACTATCGAGGTGATTTCAAAAGCATCAGCTCTAAAATCATCGCCCTACGCCGAGTGTCATGCGAAATTCGCGGCCAGGTATAGGATAACCTTCGATCACCTGTATGCGTTTATCAGCCAGATTTCGAATTGCACCAGCCAGATAGATTTGATAGCCTCCTGTAAAATCAAACCTGTACGAGCCAAACAAATCAAGCAAACGATAGCCCGGCAATGAAAACGAATTGTCTTGCCGTACGAAACGCCGGCTTACGAGCTGATATGTCGCACCCCACGTTCCACCAAAAATCTGTGCAGAAAAAGTGGCGTCAAATTTGTGATCGGGACGATACAGCAATCGCTTGCCTTGTGTCGCTGCATCATCGCCGTCGTCGATTGCACGCATTTTGGTGTAAGCCAGACGAACATTAACCCGATCGCGCAACGAACGCCACGTCAATGCCGGTTCCAAGCCGGCGATTTTGGCGCGCGCAATATTTTGCGGCGAAAAACGGAAATTTTCATCCGGAATCCAACTAATGAGGTTTTCCAACTGCGTATGGAACACATCCAATGCCAATTGCCAATTTCCCGCGCGATTTGCGCTTTGCACCAACACGCCTCCATCAAACTGGGTGCCGACTTCCGGCCGCAAATTGGGGTTGCCCGCCGTGTATGGACTGCTCGGCCAGAAAAGATCATTCATCGAAGGTACGCGAAAACTTTTTCCGGCGCTGGCATGCCAGGAGAGCGTGAAATCTCTCTCCCATTTCCATACCAAGCTGATTTTGGGACTCGTTCGATTGCCGGAATCGCTGAAATGATCGTAGCGCAACGCCGGGGTTATAGCCAGGCTCATCAATGCGTTGTTGCGCACGCGATGCCAGCGCCATTCCGCTTGTACAAACGCGCTGCGCTGATCGCGCTGCGGATTCTCGAGATCCGTGCTCTTAACTTCAAAATGCGCGATCTCCGCGCCGTAAAGAAAATCCCAGACCCCCAGGCGGCTGCGATTGTGCAGGAGTAACTCGCGTGCATCCACTGTATGGCGGCTGGCGCTGGGAAAAAATGGATCCGGGTTGGTATAGTCCTGCTCGAGATGCTGCAGGTTGCCCTGCACATTAAAATTAAAAAGTTCACCCGTTTGCGCGGTGAAGCGCACCGCACTCATACGATTATTATCCTGCTGCTCGGCAGCGCTCGTTGGAAAACTCAGCGATCCCGCCACTTCGCGATCACTGTCAACGATTTGATGAAAGGCGCTCAGTCCAATGCGTTCGGAAATCGCGAAATCCCCGCGCGCATAGAAATCCTGCTTGTTGAGATGATTGTTTTGCAGGCGCGGTTGCGCCGCCAGTCCGGTGGGATAGTCGCCCTCCGTGCGCAAACGGCCATAAGCCAGCACACCGGAAATTTTTCCCACACGCTGACTCAGCTTGATCCGGGCTGCGCCCGTGCCGTAATTGCCAACAGTATACTCTGCTTGCGGCGAAAAGTGCGCGGCGGGTGAGAGCGTGCGCACATGCACGATGCCGCCCACCGCTTCACTGCCGTATTGCGCCGAAGCCCCGCTGCGCAATACTTCGACACTTTCCACCCCGAGCGTCGGCAGCAGATTGAGATCGACCCAGCCGCCTTGCGGATTATTGATGCGGAAACCGTCTTGCAACACCAACACCTGACCTTCCGAGGCGCCGCGCAACGACACCGTTTTGATGCCGCTCAACCCGCCATAATCTTTGACGAGCAGCGATTGCATATGCGTCAATGTTTCGCCCACGTTGTGAGTGGTGAGCAAACGCGGCGTGTCCGTCGTGACCAGTTCAACCGGCGCCGGGCTATCGGCGGCAACTGCGGCATTACGTTTCGCCGTTACCGTCACTTCGTGAAAAAGCAGGCTGGTGGGGGTGAGTTGGATGCGGTGATTCCTATTGATTTCAGCAAGCGCCAAACGCTCGGATCGATACCCGATAAATCGAATGAGCAGCGAGTCATTCGGCTGCGTTGCGGATAGCTTGAATTTTCCAGCCTCGTTGGTTACCACGCCTTGCCGTGAAGACATTAACAAAACCGTTGCCCCCGCGATCGGTTGCTTCGTCACGGCATCCACGACATTTCCGCGAATCGCTTCGCTTTGTTGCCCGCGCACAAACGAAGCCCACAGAAATACCGCGAACGTTGCACAACTGCCAGCGCGTTTGAACATAAAATCTCCTTACAGAAAAATTGTGGTTGGGGAGAGACGCGCCGGGAAGGAAATCGCGCAGGACGAAAAAATTCCTGCGCCTGGCAGGGAGGGATATGAAGCGACTGCTGCAAGCGCCGGCCTTCCCGCGAAGGCTCTCCGATTCAGTGAAGGACGCAATATCCTTCACGGAGATTAATCTCACAGGCAGGTCTCCTGACTTGCAGCTCGGTTAGCTCGATCTCATCTTCCCCTCGTGTTGAGAGTGATGAAATCGCCGAACAACACGCTGCTCACAGTTGCGGGGCAGTTGCCGATTCGCACGGCATTCCCTATTCTTTCTGTTTCGCCTCAGCGAAGCAGAACACCCATGATGACGTCGAATATAGAAAACTCTATCGGGCCAAACAACTGGATTTTTTGCTCGTCACGGTTGATGCACCTGGCCAGGAAAACCAATTTCCGCGCATCAACGTTCATATGGAGTGAGGCTCGCGGCGAGCTCCCGGGCAAGATCAGAGCAGTGGCGAGCACGCGGTTGACGTGACGGCGGTAATCTTTATCATAAAAAAAAGCGCGCTCAAAACTGCGAGTGCGCCCGAAAATCACAACGCTGCTTTTTACCGCACCGGACGGCCAATCGAAAAATAATCAATCCCGATTTTTTTCATGCGCTGCGGATCGTAGAGATTTCTACCATCAAAAATCGCGGGCGATTTCAAGGATTCTTTGATCAGAAAAAAATCCGGCTCGCGGAACGCATTCCACTCCGTCATGATGATCAGCGCATCAGCGCCTTCCAGCGCTTCATAGCGTTTGTCAAAAAGAAATAAATCGCGATCGACACGGTCTTTAAAAACTCTCGCCGCTTCTTTCAGCGCTTCAGGATCGTGCGCTCGGACCAAAGCGCCTTCAGCATTCAACGCATTGATCATTTCGATCGCCGGCGCCTCGCGCATATCATCCGTTTTCGGTTTAAAAGCAAGTCCCCACATGGCAAAGACTTTCCCGCGCAGGCCTTGCTTAAAATATGATTTGATCTTGTCGAGCAAAACTGTTTTTTGCCGCGTATTCACCTCTTCCACAGCTTTGATAATCGCAAGATTCGTGCGGTGATCGCCGCCGGTTCGAATCAACGCCTGCACATCCTTCGGAAAGCACGATCCGCCGTAACCCGTGCCTGGAAAGATAAAATGCGGCCCGATGCGCGAATCCGTGCCGATGCCCTTACGCACCATGTCGATATCAGCGCTGACCGCTTCACACAAATTGGCGATTTCATTAATAAACGAAATTTTAGTGGCCAGCAGAGCATTCGCCGCATATTTGGTCAGTTCCGCGCTGCGTTCATCCATGATGATGATCGGCTTACCGGAGCGCACGAACGGCGCGTACAATGTGCGCATGATCTCGATTGCCTTTTCGTCCGCGGTGCCGATGACGACGCGATCGGGGCGGGTGAAATCATCGATCGCAGCGCCTTCTTTCAAGAACTCCGGATTGGACACCACAGCAAAATCGTATTGCGTATGCTTTCGAATTTCATCCCGGACTTTATCCGCGGTGCCAACCGGAACGGTGCTTTTGTTGACGATGACTTTGTAGCCGTTCATAAATTTGCCGATGTTGCTCGCGACGTCGAGCACGTATTTCAAATCGGCGGAGCCGTCTTCGTCCGGCGGGGTACCCACGGCGATAAACACGATTTGCGCCTGTTCGACCGCGTATTTGATGTCCGTGGTAAAATAAAGGCGTTCTTCGCGGACGTTTTGCTTAACCATTTCCTCCAAACCCGGCTCGAAAATAGGAATGTCCCCCTGACGAAGCTGGTTGATCTTGTTTTCATCCACGTCAACGCAAATCACTTCATTGCCGGAATCGGCAAAACAAGTGCCGGCAACCAGACCGACATAACCTGAACCGACGACCGCAACTTTCACACGCCTCTCCTTTGGGTTGCAATTGGAACACTAATTTGTTTTTTTGATGAAAAATCGAAAATAGGCGCCTTCATCCTTTGCCAACAGCAATTCGTGTTTGGTTTGCTTGGCCCAGCCCTGCATATCGAGCATGGTACCGGCATCGGTGGAAATCAATTCGAGTATCTGCCCCACAGCCATATCCTTAATCGCGCGATTCGTTTTAGCGATGGGTAATGGGCAACTCAAACCGCTGCAATCGATTGTCTTGTCGGCCTTGATGTCTGACATTTCAACCTCGGGGTTATTCAGGAATTTTCGACTGGGATGGGGGCGAAAATAAGAACTATTCATCTAATTTCAAATAGCCATTTCATGAAAATACTATCCTCTCACCCGCTCTTTGCCCGCGCTGAGCAGCATGACGCGCGCCGGGCCATCGTTGCGCGCGAAGGCGTGTTCACGTATCACGATTTGCTCGTCGCTTCTGCCGCAGCTTCAGGCGTTTTGCTGCGCGGCGCACGTGATCTTGCCGAAACACGCATCGCGTTTCTAGTACCGCCGGGCCTGCATTATGTTACAACGCAATGGGGAATTTGGCGTGCCGGAGGCGTGGCCGTGCCCTTGGCCGTGACGCATCCACAGCCAGAATTGGAATATGTTCTACAAAATTCCGGCGCGCGCATTGCTGTCGCTCACCCCGACTTTGAAACGCGTTTAGAACCCTTGGCCCGCAAGCACGGTTTGCGTTTTCTGAGCACAACAGATTTGCTGGAGCCGACTGCCGCGGATTTTCCGGCAATTGATCTGCAAAGACGTGCGATGATCATTTATACCAGCGGCACGACGAATAAGCCCAAAGGCGTCGTGATAACGCATCGCAATATCGTGGCGCAAATGACCTCGTTGATTACCGCCTGGGAATGGTCCCCGCAAGATTATCTGCTCAATGTTCTGCCGCTGCATCACATTCACGGCATTATCAATGCGCTGAGTTGCGCGTTGTGGGCCGGTGCGACATGCGAGTTGTTGCCGGAATTTCATCCCGAAACAACTTGGAAAAGATTCCTGCAAGGCAATACGACTGTGTTTATGGCCGTACCCACGATTTATAGCAAGCTCATCAACACCTGGGAGGCTGCTTCGCCACCCGAACAAAAAGCCATGTCAGAAGCATGCGCACGAATGCGCTTGATGATTTCCGGATCGGCTGCGTTGCCCGCACATGTATTCAAGAAATGGCGGGCCCTCAGCGGGCATGTTCTGCTCGAGCGCTATGGCATGACGGAGATCGGTATGGCGCTTTCGAACCCTCTACATGGCGAACGCCGGGCGGGATTTGTCGGCACACCATTGCCCGAGGTTGCCGTAAGATTGGTTGACGAACACGGCGAGGAAGTTGGCCCGGGAACTGCCGGAGAAATTCAAGTCAAAGGTCAAAACGTTTTTCTGGAGTATTGGGACAATCCGGCTGCCACACAACAAGCCTTTCGCGCGGGCTGGTTTTGCACAGGCGATATTGCTGTTATTGAAAAGGGTTATTTTCGCATCTTGGGCCGCGCCTCAGTTGACATTATCAAAACCGGCGGATACAAAGTTTCAGCCCTGGAAATCGAAGAAATGCTGCGCACCCACCCCGACATTGTCGAATGCGCTGTTGTTGGAATTCCCGATGCGGAGTGGGGAGAACGCGTTGGCGCGGCGCTTGTCTTGCATCCGAACAAGCAATTTTCACTCTTCTCTTTGAAAGAATGGGCGTGCACCCGAATTGCGGTTTACAAAATTCCAACGGTGATCATCACCGTAATCGATCTGCCGCGTAACGCGATGGGCAAAATTATCAAACCCGAGGTGGTTCGGCTGTTGCAATCATCCGAAAAATCGTCTCAGTGATTGCGCCGAGTTCTCCTTTAGTCTTGCTTGATTTTTATGCGGCCCTAATCATCTCCGAAGCTCGTTCCCACCGCTCGCGCCGACAAAACCATGGCATGATTATGCGGCACCAGCTTCTGTTTAGCAATGGCTTCCTTAATCGGTACGCTAACAACCTCGGAGCCGCGCAACGCCACCATTTGCCCGAAATTTCCTGCGGCGCAAAGCGCAACCGCTTTCGCGCCAAAATTTGTCGCGAGAATACGATCATATGGAGTCGGGCTGCCGCCGCGCTGCAAATGCCCCAACACGGTGACGCGCGTTTCAAGCTCCGTTCCCAACGCGATTTGTTCTGCCACAAATTCTCCCACGCCGCCGAGACGCTTGGCATCCGTGCGCTTCACATCCATTTCCTTGACGATTTCGCCGACGTCCGGACATTTGGTCCCTTCTGCAACGCAAACAATGCTGAAACGCTTGCCATGAACGCTGCGGTCGATGACTTTGCGAAATACAGATTTCCAGGCAAATGGAATCTCGGGAATCAAGATAATATCGGCGCCGCCGGCCAAACCCGCGCCCAGAGCGATCCAACCGGCATAACGGCCCATCACTTCGATCACCATCACGCGATGATGCGACGAAGCAGTCGTGTGCAAGCGATCAATCGCTTCGGTGGCAACCGCCAATGCCGAATCATACCCGAACGTAACGTCAGTGGCGGAAAGATCATTGTCGATCGTTTTGGGCACTCCCACGACATTGAGGCCGTGATCCGTTAATTTTTTGCTGATTTGCATCGTGCCGTCGCCGCCAATGGCGACCAAAGCGTCCAAGCCCCAACGTTTGTAGTTTTTGATCGCGCGCGAAGAGGCATCGACAATTTCGACCTTGCCATTCACCGATTCATCGGGATAGTGCCAGGGATCGCCTTTATTCGAGGTGCCGAGAATCGTGCCGCCAAGATTGATTATGCCGGAAACATCGGCGTTGGCAAGCTGGCGCATGCGCCCTTCGACCAAGCCTTCAAAGCCATCTTCGATGCCGAACACGGCCGCGTTATACTCATTCATTGCGGGTTTCGCCACCGCGCGAATGACGGCGTTCAGGCCCGGACAATCGCCGCCGCCGGTGAGTATGCCCAGGCGTTTCAAACCAGATGCTGCCATATCATCTCCTCTGTTCTGATGCAAGCAAGCGATAAAATGCTGCGTGAAACTTCCAAAAGCAAGCACTAAAACTGTAACTTTTTGCTTGAATAATCGCGCGTGTGTTGTTACTTTGCGCCCACTCGCGCAACAGCAGCAACGATTTCCGGCAGTCAAATTATCCGACAACACGTCCGTTTGCGTTCATGAACAAAAAGAAAAAAAATTTTACGACGCAGGCCATTGAAGATTATCTGAAGACAATTCACGTCCTGCAAACCGTGGAAAAGAAAGTTTCAACCTCTGCCATCGCCGGGCGCATCGGCGTGGCCCAGGCTTCCGTCACCGGCATGCTGAAAAAACTGGACGAAATGAAACTCGTCGAGTATTCGCCTTATCAAGGCGTGTCGCTGACACCCGCCGGAGAAAAAATCGCGCTCGAAGTCATTCGCCATCATCGTTTGCTCGAGTTGTATTTGGCGCAAGCCATGGGCTACAGTTGGGATCAAGTGCATGATGAGGCCGAGCAACTCGAACATTATATTTCCGAGGAATTCGAGGACAAGATGGATCAAGTGCTGGGGCAGCCAACCATCGATCCGCACGGCTCTCCCATTCCCACCAAAGATGGCGTGCTGCCGAATGTCACGTGTTTCGCGCTTTCGCAAGCCCAGACCAGCGAGCGCGTCGTGGTGCGCATGGTTTCCGATCGTGATCCGGCGCGCTTGCGTTACTTGGCACAAGTTGGAATCTTTCCCCAAACCGAAATCTTAGTTCTCGATAAAGCGCCGTTCAATGGGCCGCTGCATCTCCAAATCCAGGATCAAACCTGCCATCTCGGCAAAGAGCTGGCCGACGCGATTTTGGTCGATTATATTTAAGCCCGCTATTTCTTCCGAATACGCCTCCGGCCCACTGTTTCGTTGTCCTCACATATTTAGCCCCTCCCTCACGCACTTTTAAACCAGTGTTGGTATTCTAGCCTTTGGATTCCAATATGAAACGGCATCCGGCATTGTCTATTTAGATAACGTAACAATTCCGATACGTTGCCTTTGGACGATGATCTGAGAATTTGCGCGAGAAAACACCAGTTCATGGAGCGTGATCTTATGAAGAAAGCAATCAGCTTGATTCTGTTGCCCGCATTTTTTGTTACAATTGTACTGCAGGATTTTGCCCTAGCCAAAGCAGCGGATTTTCCGCTCGAAGCGGAAAGCCGCGTTTATTCTCTGGCCGTTTTGGATCTGGAGCCGAGCGGGCGTATCTCCGTGGCAGATGCCGCTAAAATTACTGACCGGATGCGCCAGGAATTGCAAAGCACCGGCATGTTCGAACTGATGAGCAAAAATCAAGTGATGTCCGGGCTGGCCAATTCGAATTTGTTGGAAACCGGCTGCAGCACAATGGAATGCGCCATTGAAGCCGGCAAGCTCCTCGGCACAAAACTCGTGGCAAACGGCACGATCAATAAGATCGGGCCGCTTTATTTCATTGAAGTACAACTCGTCCACGTCAAGAGCGGGCAAGTCGTGCAAAAAGTCAAAGAAGAAGTTGACGGCGATTTCAAGAAGCTCGAAGCCAGCGTACCGGCGTTGACAAAAAAGCTTGTTGGAACGGCTTCGACCGCGACATCCTCGACGCGCTCAGAAAACTCCGGGCAATCTCAGAATATCACGCCGGTCGAAAACTCGGAAAGCACAACTTCACCGGCAGATGAAGAAAACATGGTCGAAGGCGCAAATAAGAATAAATCCGGGTCCGGCAAAACCTTGCTGGTGGCCGGTTTGGTGGCTGTCGGCGTTGGCGCCGGTATTTTTGCCGCCACGGCTATGGGCAAAGATGACAACGGCAATGGCAACGGCGGTGGTGGCGTTGATCCGCGCACGCTTCCCCAGCCTCCCACCTTTCCGTAAGGATTCATGGTGGGTGATTACGCGGTAAGAGTCTGCGCGTTGAAGTTTGGCAAAGTATGCTGAGCGGCTTCGACAAGCTCGGCTTCGACACGCTCAGCCGGCGAGGCGCAAAGCCAGACGTGCTTATCGCGTGCGGTTTGCAACGCCCTGCTTCACGGATCGACAGTTGTTTCAGAGCAGCACATGGCAGCGCGGACAAACAGTTGCAAAAACCGAGTTCAGCAAAATAAAGCTGCCGCTGGCATGAAACGAAACATTGAAATCAAACGATATAGCGCTTGCGTTGGCGTCAGAAACCAAGAGGCATTTCACACCGATATGACGATTTAGCCAATACTTTTCATTTCCAGGCATGGCACCTGGTTTGCCGATTCCCGCCGCAATCGTAATGACGCGATCACGATGATGGTTCGAACGATCATCGTTCAACAAGGAGTATGCGCCACCAAGATTGAAACGACAGGAAACGACGGCAATGAAAGCAGGCGTCAAACAAGTATTGGTTGCACTGTGCGGGGCGTTCTTTTGCAATTTCACCATCACACTGGCACAAACATCACAAGCGCAGCCCAGTCTCGCGGTTCTCAGTTTGTGGGCTGAAAACGACGCGCTGAAAGACGAGGCCGCCAAGCTGACAGCGCAGCTTCATGCTGAGTTCCAGCGGCTGCAGCTCTTTGCCTGCTTGCCGCCTGGCGAAGAAACGCGCCTGCCGCAAACGTTCGATCTGCACGCTCAAAATGAACGGGGTGCAGCCATTGCCGCCGGGCGCGCGTTAAGCGCGAAAGTCGTCGCCTTCGGACGCCTGCAAAAAAACGGGCAGGCATACGGCATTGAGATTTATCTCGTGCACGTGGCCAGCGGACAGATTGTCGAACATGTGCGTGAAGATTTTTTTGGAGATTTTACCGAACTGGCGCATCACTTACCTGCGCTTGTGAAGAAACTCATCGGCATGACGGCACAGGAAGCAGGCCCAGCCAGTTTTGCGAAAGCATTTGAAGGGAGTGCCATTGCAGGGAAGGCGCGATCATCAAGCTAATGATCAACTTCCTCCGGCCAAGTACGTTTTCCAGCAATGACGGCGGCGACGTTTTCCTCCTTTCCGGCGCCGCCGTCATTTGGCTTTTTGAATATTTGACTTCATTCGAAAGAAGAATTTAACTGCGGCTCTCTTGGTTTTTGACATGAGAGCCTTATTTCGCATGAAGTCTTTTACCATCACACCTAAAGGATCAGCACCGCACCATGCGATTCAACATCATGAAAAAGGTCAACCCCATGAAGAGATTGGTACTTCTTGCCACCTTGGCAATCCTCGGCATTGCTGGCACTGCAACTTGGGCGCAGGAAAAACCCAAGCTCGTGCGTATGACGTTCCGCGTGAACAACCAAACCGTGACGTGTACCGGCAATGCCAAGGTTTCGATGACGCTGATTTTCGATTCCGCCATGGATGTCAAGGTTTTTCCGCAAGTCAATTTTGGTTTGCAAGCTCCTTATCCGCTCGAACTGCCCATGGTCGATCGCGAATGGGTCGATGACATCACGTTTTTTGCAAGTTTCGATATCAATGAAGATGTGCCCTCGACCGGCGATGGACTCTATAAATTTCTTGTGTCTGCCGCGAGAGGCGCCGGTGAAGGCGGCTTAGTCATGAATGAAACGCTGAGCGACACGGTGGTCAACTCGCGCGGCGAAACATCGAATTTGTCGATCGATCGCATCGGCAATGCCGCCGCCAGCACGGATTCCGTCGGTTTTGGTTCGATTCGCGCCGGTACGGTGCGCGACAGCGTGATCACCGTGCAAAATGACGGTTGCGCCAATATTACCATTACC
>SZPB01000067.1 GCA_030263535.1 Cytophagia bacterium CHB2 | reverse complement strand
ATTTAAAATCGGAGTTGAAAGCAACTGGTGGCAAATATCGCTGGCGCGTGATCGTTTTCTGTTATGGCCGGACGGCCGTTCAGCGGCACAGTTGGTGTACAGCCGCTACCAGGATTCGTTTAAACGAAATCCGTATGCGTTATCCGCTTACTTTCATCATAAGATTGAATTGCCCGGGTTTCTTGCCACGCTGGGTTTGCGCACGGAATATTTTTCGGCCAATGCCAAACCCGCGCGGCTGCCTTCGGAACATATCGTCGCCGTGCCGAACGATTCCATCACAACCCCGCACTATGATAAATTTCAGCTCACGGTCGCGCCGCGCCTCGGCATTGCCATTCCGATCGGCAACATCGAGCATCTCGCGTTGAATTATGGCTGGTTTTATGAGCTGCCCGCATTTTATTATTTGTACACGAATCCCCAGGGCAACGTCTCCGCGCGCTGGCCGATCTTCGGCAATACCAACATTAAACCGATTCGCGCCAAGGCCTGGGAATTGACCTACCGCCGCGTGCTCGCCGAGCATTCGACCTTCTCGCTCACCGGCTTTTTACGTGACTTCGACAATCTGATCGACACGTTTCCTTATGATACCGAACAGACCGCGGTCAGCGACAAACTGCAAACCGTGTTTCGCTATGAGAATCGCGCAAAAGCGAGTACCAGCGGCATCGAGGCTGCGTATTGGCAGCGTTTCGGCCGGATGTTTACCACCGGGCTGAGCTATACCTATTTGACGAGCACGGGCACCGGTTCGTGGCCGGAAGCAACGTTGTTGAGCCGGGGCCGGCATGAGACCACGAATGCGTATTGGGAAGAGCCGCTGGCGTGGGATCAACGGCATGCGTTCAAACTGCACTTTGCCTATCACACACCGAGCGGCTATCTCGTCAGTCTGCTCTCGCGCATCAACGGTCCGGCCACAGCCGTCGAGTGGCTCAGCGACGCGCGCACCGAACTGGGCTGGCGGCATTTTCTCGATTTGAAAGTTTCTGCACCGGTGTTGCACGGGCTGGGACTGAACGTATTGCCGTTTCTCGAAGTGCGCAATTTATTGGATCAACGCAGCGTTGATCCCGAACAAGGCGGCATCGATTTCAGCCAACCTTCCCTGGAGTTTGAAGAGCATCACGGCCGGAGAATTTGGGTGGGTATTAGCTACAACAAGTGATGCGCCCCCGAGAAATACCGCCCGGGCGCTGAGGCGGCAAACATGTCAAACCCTTTCGCAAGTGTTCATGTTTGAATCATAAAGCGCCCGGACGGTGTTTTCTCTGAAAAATACCATATCTTGCCATCGTTTTCTTTCCCGCCGGCAAAAATTTCCTCAAGCTTTTGCGACCAGATACTTTTCAGAAATAAGCGATTGGCCTATCAAAAACAGAATAAAATTTTAAAAGTGTTTCGCCCCCGGAAATAAAATCCCACTGAAAAGGTTTTGCTTTTTTTGCGGGATTTCAATTTTGTGGGCGGAGCTTAAATTTGCTCGATGAGCTTCAGAGATTTCTTCGAAAGCTGCAATTTTTAAAGCATGCCTCAGCGCAGTCATGGGTTTTTACTCTTGTCGCTGAATCATGCCGATTGCAATTCACCACGCCCTGCCATACCAATTCGCCACAATCTGTTCCGCCGGCTTGTTGTTGGGAGTAAATTCGTTGTCTGCCGGGCCGCCGTAGTCAAGATAGCTCGGCCATTTCCACCAATAAATGCCGCGACACCAGAACTTTCCGGCCAATGCCTGAAACATGGCTTCATAGCATCGCGCTTGATCATTCAAATTGACTGGACTGCCGCGTACTTCGGCATGCGGCTGTTTCCAGGGCGCGTTGGTGCTGGTGAAGCCGATTTCCGTGAACAACACCGGTTTGCGAAAACGCCACGCCACCGCGGCAATGCGCTCGACCACGGCCGTAGCGCCCGCGCGTAAATCCGCATCACCGGCATTGTCTTTTTCACTCAACGGATAATAACAATTCACGCCCATGAAATCGAGCGCGTCCCAAAACGCGAGCTTCTCGAACTCGTTTCCCCAATTTGCGGCATAGGTCATCTCGCCGCTGTAAAGGCGGCGCAGCTTGGCGATCATCGTGCGCCATTCCTGTTCGTGTCCGACGGTGGCTTGTGATAGTTCCACACCGAGGCAGAGGATTTCCATGTCATACATTTCGGCGAGCAGCGCATAATGCCGGATCCAGCGGTAATAATAGTCGAAGAAGAGTTGCCATTCTTGCGGCGCCGTCATGGCAATATCGCCGGGCCAACTGCCGCGCCCGACCCAGATGTGCGGCTTGAGCATGACGGCCATGCCGAGCGCATGCGCGCTGTTTGCGGCGTGTATCACGCTTTCATCGTTCTCACTGCCGGCGCTGCGCCACAAGCGGAAAAACTCCGGCTTTTGCGGATTTTCTATGGAAGTAAAGGGCGTGAGCGACACTGCATTCGTTCCCAGGCGCGCGAGTTTAGCCAACGCCTCATCGGATTTGCGCGACAGATAGCCGTTGTGAATTTGATAGCCTTCATGCGCGTGACAGAAACCTTTCTGAAAAGAGGTTGCTTTGGGAAATTCTCTGCGCCTTGCCGCAATTGCCGCGCGATATTCCCCGGCGATTGTCGACAGAAATCTGTGCCATCCCGTTTCCAGCGCAGCCGCTTCTTGCGGGGCGGGCGACCAGTGCGCGTAATTCTGCAGAAATTTTTCACGCCCCCAAGCTTCAAGCAAAAACGCCACCAGCGTCGCGGCCAGCGGTTCCATCACCAGATCGGATTCATTTTGCAACATTTGATTGTCGAGCAAATCCGTCAGCGCCGGCATATTGCCGGAGAGAAAAAGCTTGCTGGCCCAAAAGGCATAGCCGCGCTTCCGCCAATTCTCCGAGAAGTAAATGCGCAAACCGGTTTCCAAAACCAAATGTTTCGGCGCGCCGAGGTGCAACCGCAGCAGCAAATCCGACTCATGCGCGGCCTGCGTTCCGCTGATCCAATCGCCCAGCATGACATGCACTTCCCGGCGCGTCAGATCGCAATGCGCCAGTTGCGTATTCGAGGTGATCAAGCCTTTTTCTTCAAAGCTTGCATAAAGATGATAATCGATTGCCGGCAGCGCTGCCGCGTTTCCCCAAAATGCTGTGAGGCGCTGATAGTTTTGCTCGCAGGTTGAAGCAAGCCGGTCAAGCGTTTCTGCCGGCGGCGTAAAACCGTGCGTATGAAAACGAAAATGCGCGGTTTCTTTGGCGAGCTTCGTCTCTGCCGCAAAATCATGATGATTGGCGCTGTCGAACGCCCAGCGCCGGCCTTCCTCTTGCGCAAAACTTCCCAAAGCAATACAGTTGCCGCGGCGGACAATGCGATAATCACCGCTTTGGCGAAACTGCTCGAAGGCCAGGACTTCGTCATCGCGGTTGCCGGACAGCACTTGCAGCGGCACTTGCGGGTTCTCGGGATTGGGATAAAACAAAGAAATCACATCGCTGGAATCGCGGTAGGCTTTGCCGAAAAGCTCGAAACCGCCGTCTTCGAACTTGACTGGCAGGCGCGCGGACAATTTTTTCAACCAGTGATTGGAGGCGGGCGTGCCTACGAGATAAACCGCGTTGTTCTTGAGATCCTCGCTGGTCGTCTCGCGGTCGCTTTTGATTGTGACACTCAAGCGGCGCGAGCGGTTTTTGTAGTTCTCGGCAAAGGCTTGATAACGCGCGGCGAATTCCGGCCGGCTTGCGCCATAAACAAACAACAAGCGCCGTTCGCGAAACAACCGCTCAAATAATTCTTCGCGACCGGGCCAATTGCGGTGATCCTCCTGCTTCACGCGCGCGCCGCCGAGATAATAAACACTCGCGATAATAATAATCAGAAGAGGAATAATGTGTGCGAGGCGAAAAGATTTCATGAACCGGCCTATGGCAGATGTTGAAGCGCATTGGTTATTGTGAAGGGGGAATGAATCACATTCATTGCTAAAAAT
Source organism: Cytophagia bacterium CHB2 (assembly GCA_030263535.1). NCBI lineage: Bacteria > Pseudomonadati > Bacteroidota > Cytophagia > Cytophagia bacterium CHB2. The sequence continues at coordinate 17,570 of SZPB01000067.1, read as the reverse complement.
CAATCGAAAAGCAACGAGATGAGTGAACGCCTAAGCTAAAAGAGCGCAGTTTGACGGATGTGTCAAACGCCACTTTCACGAAGTCTCCGGGCGGAATTGTTTCATGGCAAATTGAGATATTGTGCAAAGCTCGAATTTCCCCTTGACATTACGCCCATGCCTGACTAAATTCCGCTTCCAATTTTTTAACAGATGTGTCATGAGCCGGGTTCGGCTCCCTCTTGCAGATGCGCTGTGAGTTATTTGCTATCCCGAGCGAGCGCGAAACGCGCTTCTTTTTATATCCTCTTCATGCTGTCGAGTTGGAGTTGTGGCGAGCGCGAACAATCGGCGTCCCTCCCCCAAAGAGAAGCCCGGGCGCCGGCCCCACCCCCCGCAGCAACGAGTGAAATCCTCGGGCGCGTGAACTTTGCCGGCACACCGCCGGCACGCCCCTTGATCCGTATGAGTTCGGATCCTGCATGTTTGTGTAACGGATTAAACACCATGGCGTCGGAGGAGATTATTGTCAATGACAATGAAACCCTTCGTAATGTATTTGTGTATATCGCCGAGGGCGTCGCTCACAAATATCCCAGTCCAGCCGAGCCGGTCGTCCTGAATCAGGAAGGCTGCCGCTACACGCCGCGCGTGTTCGGCATTCAAATCGGCCAGCCCTTGCAGATTTTGAATAGTGACAACACGATGCACAATGTTCACGCGGCCTCACAACAAAACCCGCCGTTCAATCTCGGCATGACGCGCCACACCAAGCAATTGACGCGCACGTTTTCCCGCCGCGAGATTATGATTCCCATTCGCTGCAACGTGCACCCGTGGATGGCTGCCTACGCGGGCGTGCTCGAACATCCGTTTTATGCGGTTACCGGGGAAAATGGCAGTTACCGTCTCGGACCGTTGCCGCCCGGAGAATATGTGGTCACCGCCTGGCATGAAAAGCTGGGGCGAAGCGAGCAACGCGTGACGCTGGGTGATTCGGTGAAACAGGCTGTCGATTTCGCTTTCAAACAAAACGATTCTCTGCCGGAATGATTGTAAGCACTCACATTTGATTCCAGGCAGGGAGAGCGCTGGCAGGCGCAATGACCAACTCAATCAGTCAAGGGAGGAGAAACCTTCATGCTCGATTGGCTTCCGGAGAATGTGTCGACTTACGGTGGTAGAATCGACTTTTTTTTCTACGTCATCTACTACATCACCGCAGGCGTCTTTTTTCTCGTCGCGGGCGCGATGTTTTATTTCCTTGTCAAGTATCGCCACCGCGAAGGCCGGCGCGCGGTTTATTCGCACGGCAACACCACGCTGGAATGGATTTGGACCAGCGCCACCACGGTGGCGATGCTGGTGCTCGCGCTGGTCAGCAAACCGTTGTGGGGCGAGATCAAGCAAAGCCGGCCCGCGCCGGATGTGCAAGTGCGGGTGGCGGGCAAGCAATTCAACTGGCAAATTGTTTATCCCGGGCCGGATGCCCAATTTGACACCGCCGATGACTATCAAATCGACAATGATCTGCACGTTCCGGTTGACGCCGTGGTGCATGTGCATTTAAGCTCGCTCGACGTCATTCACAGCTTTTTCGTGCCGCAATTGCGCCTGAAACAAGATGCGGTGCCCGGCCATAACATCACCGCGTGGTTCCAGGCCACCAAGCCCGGCGTTTATGAAATTCCCTGCGCCGAATTGTGCGGCTTCGGCCATTCCGGCATGAAGGGCACGCTTTACGTCGATACCAAAGAAGATTATGACGCATGGGTGCAACAGACCTGGCCGCCCGCGGAAGAAGAAGCGGCCCCCGCCGATCTGGCGCCCGCAGAAAATGAACAATGAAAACCAACCTCAATGCGTTAAATCGACTGGAGAGAGAAAATGGCGCATGCACATGCGGTTTCAACTGAAGAACAGAAGCAACGGCGTTTATTCGGCGAGGTTTTCAGCGCGTTCATGATTGTGGTCGGCGTGTTGTTTGTGCTGGTGACCTTGCTGACCAAGCCGGAAAGCGGATTTCTCGCGCGCCTGGCATTTGGCGTGGTTTCGATTATCAACGGCGTGTTGACGTGGCGGCGCGCCAATAAATTGTTCGGCGCATTGCCTTTGCTGTACGGCGCGATCTGGGCCGTGTGGGGTTTGATGCACGGCGCGGGCGGCGCCTCGCTGATGGGATTTACAGATTTTCTGGTGGGATTCGCCTATTTTGTCGGCGGCCTCGGCAGCCTGGCGGAAGCGAATCCGCACGGTTTCATTGGCACCTATCTCATTTCGCTCGATCATAAAATGATCGGTAAGCAATTTCTTGCGGTGGGTTTGCTCATGATGATTTTCGGCGGCGGCTTTGCGCTGTTGTTTCGCTGGCAGCTTGCCTATCCTGATCAACCGCTGCCGTTGATTGGCGCTTCTGCGGAATTTCTGGAAACCGGCGAGCCGAAAACCGGCATGGACAATCTGTGGATGGAATGGATTCAGAAAGATGACAGCGAAAAGAACTGGCTCGCGAAGAATATGCCGATGGGCGCGGTGGCGCCGGCGTTTTATAACTCGCTGTTCACGATGCACGCGACCATCATGATTTTCTTCGTGGTCATGCCGATTCTCGTCGGTTGTTTTGGCAACTTTCTCATACCATTAATGATCGGCACACGCGACATGGCGTTTCCCGTGCTCAACATGCTTTCATTTTGGATTGCGGTAGCCTCAGGCGTGATCATGATGGCGGGCTTCTTCGTTCCCGGCGGGCATGCCGCAGCGGGATGGACCTCGTACACACCGCTGTCCGCCAATGCCGCCTGGACCGGGGTGGAATTGGGACAGGCGTTATGGTCGTTCAGTTTGATCGTGCTCGGCGTATCTTCGCTGATGGGTTCGATCAACTACATCACCACCATCATCAACATGCGCGCGCCCGGCATGACGCTGTTCCGTATGCCGCTTTCGGTTTGGTCGCTTTTCATCGTTGCCATTCTCTTGCTGCTCGCCTTGCCGGTGTTGACCTCGGCGCTCGCCATGCTTTTGTTTGATCAAACTCTCGGCACCAGCTTTTTCGATGTGAAGGGCGGCGGCGAGCCGTTGTTGTGGCAGCATCTCTTCTGGTTTTTTGGCCATCCCGAGGTTTATATTTTGATTTTGCCGGCAATGGGCCTGGCCTCCGAGATTCTGCCGGTGTTCTCGCGCAAACCGATTTTCGGTTATCGCGCCATGGTCTGGGCCATGATTGCCATCGCATTCCTGGGCTGGATCGTGTGGGGCCATCACATGTTTCAAAGCGGCATGAATCCTCGACTCGGCACCACCTTCATGGTTTCGACCATGTTGATCGCCGTGCCTTCCGCCATCAAAACGTTTAACTGGCTCGGCACCCTGTGGGGCGGCAATATTCGATTTTCGGTGCCGATGTTGTTCGCGCTCGGCTTTGTGTCGATGTTCGTGATCGGCGGTTTGAGCGGCATTTACATGGCCTCGACGCCCGTCGATATGTTCATTCACGACACGTACTACATCGTCGCGCACATTCACTATGTCGTGTTCGGCGGCAGCATTCTCGGCATCTTCGCGGGCTTGTACTACTGGTTCCCGAAAATGTACGGCCGCATGATGAATCAAACCTGGGGACATGTGCATTTCTGGCTGACGTTTGTTTCGTTCAACTGCACGTTTTTCCCCATGCACATTCTCGGCGTCGGCGGGCACATGCGCCGCATTGCCAATCCGCTGCAATACGATTTCTTGAAGCAATTTCAGGGCATGAACGAATTCATTACCATCAGCGCGTTTGTGCTCGGCTTCACGCAAATCATCTTTGCGGTGAATTTTATCTACAGCATGTACAAGGGCAAAAAAGCCGAGAACGACAATCCCTGGCGCGCCAATACGCTGGAATGGACGGCTGCCACGCCGCCGCCGCACGGCAATTTCGAGAAAATCCCGGTGGTTTATCACGGCGCTTATGAGTTCAGCGTGCCGGGCGTCGAAGAAGATTACGTGCCGCAAACCAGCAGAACGCCTGTGCCGGCAGGCCACTGAACGCAACGGCGCGCGGCGAACCTCATTCACAAGCACCAACGCGAGAGTGACAAGGAACAGCGATGAAACCGGCGGAGCTTGCGACACAGAATGTACGATTGCTGAAAATTCTGTTGGGCGTATTGGCATTTTTAGTAGTCGTGACGATTGTGAGTGTTATCGTTTTGAACTAATGCCGGGCCTCTTTGCCATGTCATCAATTACGTCGCCGCCCTTTGCCGCAAGCGCGGTCGCTTACGAATGGCGGTCGCGCGCTGAAGATGAGGTTATCGCGCTCGATCACTTTTCCGGCGATCCGCCGCCCATCACGCCCGAGTTGCCTTATGGTCCGGACGATAACGGTCGCGATGATGATACCGAACCCAAGCCGGTAGGCAATGCCGTGCTCGGCATGTTGCTGTTTCTGGGAACGGATGCGATGTTTTTTGCCACGCTCATCGGAGCGTTCATCGTCTTTCGTACCAGTGCTGTGAATTGGCCGCCGCTCGGGCAACCGCGCTTGCCGGTGGCGGTCACCGGCGTGAATACCGTAATTTTGTTGCTCAGCGGCATCACCATGTTCGCCGCGTATCAACGCATCCGGCGGGGTGAGGGCGCCGGCTTGGTCAAGGGACTGGCGGCTACGGCTCTGCTCGGCGTGACGTTCTTATTCATCCAGGGCTCGGAGTGGATCAAGCTCATTGATTTTGGCTTGACCTTGTCCTCGAGCGTGTACGGCGCAATTTTTTACGTGTTGATCGGCTGTCACGCCCTGCATGTGCTCGGGGCTGTGTTGTGGTTGGTGATCGTCTGGCGGCGTGCCCAGCAAAACCAATTCACCGCGCAACGCCACACGCCGGTGCAGCTCTGCAGCATGTATTGGTATCTCGTGGTCCTGTTGTGGCCAGCGCTTTATGCTTTAGTGTATTTGAATTGAGGTACAGGGAGGCGCGCTTGCAAGCATGTTATTTCTCGCAAAACGCTTAGAGAATTCACGCGCAAGCATTCTGACAGCGCTGGATTCTTGGTTTCACATAGTTGAGAAAAACCGCTTTGATCGTTTCAACGCAGGCAGACGCGACTTGAGTATCGAAAATATTCGCGCGCTATCTAAGCGTTTTGGCGCGTCACCCGCAAGGTTTATTTGATCTGAGATTATTGTGATGAAGAAAACGGTAAAAGTTTTTTGTTCCGTGCTCACGCTGTTCCTGCTGGCGCTTCCCATCATTACCCATGCCTGCCCCGGTTGCGCGGAAACGGCGAATGAATCGCTGGCGCGCGGTTTCAACAACAGCATTCTTTTTTTGATGGCGATGCCGTTTACCATCGTCGGCGGGGTGGCGTTATGCCTGGTGGTTATGCATCGCCGGCAGCAACTGGCAATGAAGACAAACGCAAAGGTATCACCAATAACTTCTGAAAAAGAGGAGGAAAGAACTTGAGCCACGCAACAGCCCATGCTCATGCAGTCGATCCCGCAGAATCGCCCTTAACGCCTGAAAGTTGGGGCAAGCTCGGCATGTGGATTTTCCTGGCGGGCGACGCCATGTCATTCGGCGCTCTGCTCGCAGGCTATGGCGCGCTGCGTTCCGGCGCGACGGACTGGCCGAATCCGCTCGAGGTGCTCGGCATCAACCTGACCGCGTTCATGACCTTCCTGCTCATTTGCAGCAGCGTGACCATGGTAAAGGCCCTCTCGGCCGTCAAGCGCGGCGACCAGAAAGGGCTGCGCAATTTTCTTGCGCTCACCATTCTCGGCGGCTTGATTTTCCTCGGGCTGCAGGCTTATGAATGGACGCATCTGATGACCGCGCAGAACGTGACTTTCACCAGCAATCCCTACGGCAGCTATCTCTTTGGCACAACGTTTTATGCCATCACTGGCTTTCACGGCGCGCACGTTACCGGCGGCGTGATTTACTTGAGCGCGATTTTGATGAACAGCTTGCGAGGCCGCTATTCCGCTGCGAATTACAATGGCGTGGAAAACGTCGGGCTCTACTGGCATTTCGTCGATCTCGTTTGGATTTTGGTGTTCACGTTCGTGTATCTCATTCAATAGCCCCAGGAGAATTTCCATGTCTGCCGCTCATCAAGAACCGAATTACATGGCCGTTTTTGGCGCGTTGTTTCTGTTGACGATTCTCGAAGTCGGCGCCGTGTACCTGCCCATCGGCAGAATCGGTGTGGCGGTCATCTTGATTCTGCTCGCACTCAGCAAGGCTGCACTCGTGGCGATGTACTTTATGCATTTGAAATTCGAAAAGCGCACGCTTGGCATCATTGCGCTGACGCCCTTGGTTCTTTGTACGCTGCTGATCATCGCGCTGCTGCCGGATTTGACCGGCACACCGCGCAGCTCAGCAACCAAGAAAGCCGAGGCTGCGGCGCAAGCCGAGGCCGAGCCTGCGCCCGATGCTCAATGAATGTCTTTTACTATGTGATGTTTGAATCATATGAATACGCATGAATCGAATGGCCGCAAATGGCTCCACCGTTTTGCGCTGTTGGTGGTCGGAGCCACGTTTGTTTTGATCTTTATCGGGGGCCTGGTCACCAGCACGGATTCGGGGCTTTCCGTGCCGGATTGGCCGACAACGTATGGCCACTTTATGTTTTCGTTTCCGCTTTCGCAAATGGTGGGCGGCATTTTGTATGAACACGGCCATCGCATGGTTGCCACCATCGTCGGCATGCTGACGATGATTTTGGCGATCTGGCTTTGGCGTGTTGAACCGCGTGCGTGGGTGCGAGGCCTCGGGTATGCGGCGTTGGCCGCCGTTATTTTGCAGGGAATCCTCGGCGGCCTCACCGTTCTGTTCTTGCTGCCCACTGCGATTTCCGTGGCGCATGGCACGCTGGCGCAACTATTTTTTTGCCTCACCATTTGCGTGGCGCTTTTTACCTCCCCGGAGTGGCTCAAACCGCGCGTGCGAACCGATGACGTGCAGCGCCCCTCTCTGCAAACCTTGACGATCATAACAACGGCGTTGGTGCTGCTGCAACTTATCCTGGGCGCCGTGATGCGCCACACCAAATCGGGTCTGGCGATTCCGGATTTCCCGTTGGCATTCGGACAGGTGATCCCGCCTCTTGACTCGCCGCAAATCGTGATACATTTCGCCCATCGCGTTGGCGCGTTGCTGGTCACCGCTTCGATTGTTTGGACCGTGGTTCGCATCTTTCGCAAACATCGCGAGGAAGCCTTGCTGCTCAGCCCGGCGTTGTTGCTCACCGGCGCGATCATTCTGCAAATCACCCTGGGCGCGCTGACCATCTGGACGCAAAAAGCCGTGACGCCGACCACCATGCATGTCGCCACTGGCGCATTGATTTTGGGCACGAACGTGGTGCTAGCGCTGCGCGCGAGGCGATACACGGAAATTCCGGAACGGATTCCGGCCGCCGAAAAAATGGGAAAAATCATTCCACAGGCGGGGTAGAGGCTTCGGCAAAAGAGATGTTTGGGGTATTCAAAAGTTTGTTTATATCGGGATAACCAAGATCAGAAGAAGAGAATGTTGCATGCCTTCAGATATGTTGGACAAAACCAAGGTTTTTTCCCTACTGCAAGAACACAAAGATAGAATTCGAGGGTATGGCGTCTTGCAGCTAGGCCTTTTTGGCTCATTCGTTCGCAACGAGCAACAACGAGATAGCGATATCGATCTTTTGGTGGAATTTGGAGCGGGCCAAAAAAATTTTGATAACTTCATCCATCTCGCCTTTTTTTTGGATGATCTGTTTGGAAGGCCGGTTGAGCTTTTAACACCCGAGTCGATAAGCCCCTATATTAGGCCTTATATCATGGAAGAGATTGAATATGTCTCTTTCGCAGCTTGAATATTTACGTCACATTTTAGACGAAACGCAGTACCTAATCGGCAAGTCGCAGAGCTTGCCGCGCCGGCAATTTCTGGAAGATGATACGCTGCCACGAGCGTTCGTGCGAAGCTTGGAGATCATCGGAGAAGCGGTAAAAAATCTACCGCATGAATTTCGCCAAAAACATCCTGAGATCGACTGGAAAACAATTGCTGGCATGCGCGACAAGCTCATTCATGGTTATTTCGGAGTTGACTATGAGCTCGTCTGGGATGTGGTTCAGAATAAAATTCCCCGTCTCCAAAACGACATTGAAGCGATCATTGACCGTGAGATGAATGGTATATCGTAGATGAAAACAAAGAATTCAATGGGTCCGAAAACGATGCGTGCAACGCTGAATCATCCCAAACCTTTTTTTGATTACTTCGCCCTCACCAAACCCCGCGTAACCCTGATGGTCGTGCTGACGGCCCTCTTTGGTTTTTATCTCGGCGCGCAGGGCGAGATGGATTTCATCCTGCTCTTTCATACCCTGCTCGGCACCGCGCTCGTCGCCGGCGGTACCAGCGCGCTCAATCAATATTTCGAGCGCGACCTGGACGCAAAGATGTTGCGCACGCGCCACCGCCCTTTGCCCGCGGGGCGTCTCACGCCCGGTGCGGCGCTGGCGTTCGGGGTGAGCATATCCGTTCTGGGCATCGTTTACTTGATCATGTTGGTGAATGCACTAACCGGACTGTTGGCCGCGATCACACTCATCAGTTATGTGTTTCTCTATACACCCTTGAAACAAAAAAGCTCGCTCTCGACCATCATCGGCGCGATTCCCGGCGCATTGCCGCCCATGGGCGGCTGGACAGCGGTACGCAACGAGATCGGCGTCGAAGCGTGGATTTTATTTGCGATTCTTTTTCTCTGGCAGTTGCCCCATTTTCTCGCGATTGCGTGGATTTACCGCGACGATTATGCGCGCGGCGGCTTTCGCATGCTCACTGTGATCGATCCGGAAGGCGGCAGTGCGGGACGCCAGATCATTGCCAACTGCATTGCGCTGCTCTCGGTTAGCCTGCTACCCACCTTGATCGGCCTGACAGGAATCGTCTATTTTGTTACGGCGCTGCTGTTGGGCCTAGCCTTCTTGAGCGCGGGAATTGGAGTGATCGTTTCGCGCAATGTCGCCGCCGCCCAACGCTTGATGCGCGCCTCATTGGTCTATTTGCCGGCATTGCTCGGCGTCATGGCCTGGGATAAGACTTTTTAGATCGACACCAAAATTATTATGACAGCAGATGAACGCGCGCAGTTTATCGCGCAATACCAAGACGGCTATAACCAGGTTGCCGCAGCCTTGCAGGGCATCAGCGCGGAAGAATTGGATTATCGTTGGTCGCCGGCAAAATGGTCTGCGCGCGAGATCGTGCATCACCTGGCGGACAGCGAGATGACGAGCGCGATTCGCCTGCGCAAATTGTTGGTCGAAGAGCACGCCCAAATTCAAGGCTATGATCAGGAAGAATTCGCGCGGCGGTTGCGCTATCGCGAGCGGCCGATCGAAGCCTCGCTCGAGGCCTTCAAAGCCGCACGCGCCACGACTGCCCAGCTCCTCGATTTGATGACAGAAGCTGATTGGCAGCGCGCCGGCCATCATAGCGAAAGCGGCGCCTATTCGGTGGAAACCTGGCTGCGCATTTACGCCGTGCATGCGCATAATCACGCCGACCAGATTCGGCGGAACCGCAAAGCGTATCTTACTGCTTCCACAAGCGAAGGGCATTTGTGATTTCCGTTTCCGACCTTCCTCACCTCAATGCCGCGTTAAACTCGGCGAGCGCGATCTTTCTGCTGCTGGGTTATCGTTTCATTCGCCGCAAGCGCATCAAGCAGCACAAGATCTGCATGCTTACCGCAGTGACGGTTTCAATATTGTTTTTTATTAGTTATCTCATTTATCACTATAACGTCGGCTCGCGACCTTTTCAGGGCCAGGGTTGGATTCGCCCGGTTTATTTTGCCATCCTGCTCTCACATACCGTTTTGGCCGTGGTGAATGTGCCGATCGTTATCGTCACACTGATACGCGCCTTCCAGGAAAAATTCGACCAACACGCCCGTTTAGCCTCTCGTTTCACGTTTCCGCTCTGGTTATACGTGTCGGTTACCGGGGTGATCGTTTATGCCATGCTTTATCATCTCTAAAATCATCTTGCTCCCGCCTCGGAAGTTTGCTACTTTAAGCCGGCATCATTGATTATCTGCCTCCAGCTTCATTTCACATAAGCGACCCAATCTTCAAAAATAAAGGAGGCGACTATGGAAGCCTGGCTGGTCTGGCTGATCCTTGGTATCGTTCTTTATATTCTAGAGATATTCGTGCCCGGTTTGATTCCGGCATGCTTCGGTTTGGGCTGCTTTGCCGCAGCGATTACGGCGGCGTTGGATTTCAATTTCACCGCGCAGATTGTCGTGTTTACGGCTGTGACATTCATCGTGTTTGTGTCCATTCGTCCGGTCTTCCTCAAACTCTTGAGCAGAACCAGGAATCATGTGACCACCAACATCGACCGTCTCGTCGGCATGGTTGGCATTGTGACGGACGAGGTTTCCAATCTGCAAGGCTGGGTAAAGCTTGAAGGCGAGGTGTGGAACAGCCGGAGTGAAGACGGGCAAACCCTGCCGTCCGGAACGTTCGTGCGCGTTGTGCGCGTGGAAGGTAACAAATTGATCGTGACGGCAAACGGCATTCATCAAAAATCGAACTAAGGAGGGAGCGATGCAACCGTTACATTGGTTTGTTTTGGCGTTGGCGCTGCTGGTCGTTCTGATGGTTATTCGCGGTTTGCGTATCGTGCAGCAGGCGGAAGTCGTAATCGTCGAACGGCTGGGAAAATTTCATACCACGCTCACCAGCGGCATCAACATCATTTGGCCGTTTATCGACAAGCCGCGTAAAATCATCTGGCGCCATATCGTGTCCGGAACCGCCGACGAGCCCGCGCACTATACGCTGCGCGAGTTGGATCGCATCGATTTGCGCGAAAGCGTTTATGATTTTCCCCGCCAAAACGTTATCACCGCCGATAACGTGCAGATTGAAATCAATGCGCTGCTCTACTTTCAGATAACCGACCCGATCAAGGCAATTTATGAGATCTACAACCTGCCTGATGCCATCGAAAAATTGACGCAAACGAGTTTGCGCAACACCACCGGCGAGTTGTCGCTCGATCAAACCTTGACGAGCCGCGACACGATCAATCAAAAGCTGCGCATTTTGCTCGATGAAGCCACGGACAAATGGGGCGTGCGCATCAATCGCGTGGAGCTGCAGGATATCGTTCCCCCGCCGGATATTCGCATCGCGATGGAGAAGCAAATGCGCGCCGAGCGCGATCGCCGCGCGATCATTCTCGAAGCCGAAGGTCAGAAACGTGCGGTCATTCTGCAAGCCGAGGGCAAGCGTGAAGCACAAATCGCGGAAGCCGAGGGCGGCAAACAATCCGAAATGTTGCGCGCCGACGGCGAAGCCATTGCGATTCAGCGTGTCGCCAACGCCGAGTCTGAAGCCATTCGTTCAATTGCCAAAGCCGTGGGCGAAGGCGGCGCTGATCCTACCCAATATCTCATTGCCGTGAAGTACATCGAGGCATTGAAGGAAATGACCACAGGCACCAACAATAAAGTCGTGTTTATGCCGTTCGAGGCCACCGGCATTCTTTCCGCCATCGGCGGCATTCGCGAGTTGTTGAAAGAGAATACTACCAAATCGCGTGCGTGACACGCAAGCAAGGTGCTGGTTGCTTTTTCTCAGCGCCGGTTTGTCTTGCGCCTTCATTGATTCCCTCTCTGCCCCGAAAGATAGTATTCGTGTACCCCGGACAATCGGCTCTTGGCCGCACGCCGATGCTGCCCGGCGCTTTTGTTTCCGGCACGAAGTTTTTCAAGCACCCGGCAAGCCGGGAATCGACGGAACCATGAGCTCGCGGGCCTTGGCCGGCATTGCGGCAAACAAGGTATTCCTTTTGCGGGCCACATGCCGGCCGGCGTGAGTGCGGCAGAAGCTTCCGCGGCCGGCCAAAGCAGCATCGAGCATCTCGGCGGCGGCCGCATTCACGAAGCGTGCTATGTTTTTGAAACGGAAACGCCGGGAGCTTTGCCAAGCGATCCTGATCCTTCGTTGACTGCAAAATTACAGGAAATGCTGGCCAGCTTTTGGGAGGGCAATCATGATCCCGAGCTTCTCACGCCCACGCTCAATGCCTGGTTGGAATCGGAGGCCGGTAAAGCCATTCTCAAATCCGTGGCCGCCGAACTAGGCAAGCTGCTGTCACTCACGTTTCGCAAAGAAACTTTCAAGGACAGTGCACGCGTGATTCACGGCAAAGCCGTTTTTGAAAAGAAAACACGGTTCTACAAATTTCCGGTAACCGCAGCAGGCAAGATTGACTGGCTCGCCGATGAGGCGAAAATCTACAGTGAAACCAGGGCCGCCGGGTTGTTTGCGCGGTTCAAACAGAACGGCACCTGGCAATGCCCGACGCTGACGGCGCTGCGCGCGTTTCACCGCGCCGATCCCAACGTTATGAACGATCCGCGCCTCAAGTACGTCTCGCCGTGGCTGCAAATGATGATGCACCCCAAGAACGATCCCCGTTATAAAAACTGGACGGTGCTCGAGTTCGACTGGGCGAAGCAAATCTATCAGCTCGATTCCGCATTGCTGCGCAAGATGAAGGATGCCGGGGTGGAGTTTTTGGCGGGAACGGATTCGATTCTCGATTTTTGCTTTCCGGGATTCAGCCTGCACGACGAGCTGGCATTGCTCGTTGAAGCCGGGCTCACGCCGATGGAAGCGCTGCAAGCAGCGACTTGCAATCCCGCCAAGTTTCTCAATATGGCGGATTCACTTGGCACGGTGGAGAAGGGGAAAATCGCCGATCTCGTTTTGCTGGAGGCCAACCCGCTCGACGACATTCACAACACGACAAAAATCGCCGCGGTTGTGCGCGACGGAAGATTGCTTCGGCAAACCGAGCTGCAAGAACTGCTGGCGGAAGTTGAAGACGCCGCCAGTAAGAGAAAATTTTGAAAACGCGTTCCAATTGCGATGATCGGAACGACGATATCACCTTGAATCCGAACAACGCGACGGGGCATGGCAAGTGTGGCTGGAAAAAGCTTATGAATCGTCCAGCTTGCTGAATATGCTGAAAGTCGATCCCGAGTTTGATCCGCTGCGCGATGAACCGAGGTTTCGGTATATTTTAAGGAAATTGAGGTTGGATTGAGAGGCCGATTTACCGGAAAAAGTATGGAGGGAAAGAATGATTATGGCGAGTTTGATTCGGCACTTTCAGCTCTTAACAAAGCTAGAAACTCATCCGGAGTCAGAATCTTCATAAGTTTGGCGGGATAATCCTTTTTGTTGCGCGTGATAAAATAACCGCTTTTTACTTCCAAGGCGGAGTAGTATTGCATGGCATCTTCAAAATCAGAAATATCAGAACTCAAGGCCGAGTCAACGACTTTCTCCACCAGTGGCGCGGCTTTCAGTACGATGCGAACCTTTTTCAAAATCGCAATCGCTTCATCCCGATCCAGCTCCTTTTTGAGCAGATAAAACAGGACCGGATAACTCAAAGCGCCGAGGCAACCCCTGAATTGTTTGGTCTCAGCAAGGCTGAACACCCGCGCTGAAGCGGCATAAAAAGGCTCTCGTTTAAGAAAAATGTCCAGAATGATGTTGATGTCAAAGAAAATGGTTTTCACAGATATTTTTCCTCGAGATGATCGCGGTACTCTTCTCGCAAGTCTTTGTGGCGGGAAGCCTTCTGAAGAACGCCGGTAATCTCCGAAAGTATCGGCGTCGGCTCAAACGCCGTCTTGTTTTTGGATGAGGTCGTTTTAACCGATATGATCCGCAGATAATCGGCCACCAGTTTGGACAGACTGACGCCCTGTTTCTGCGCGTATTTCTTTGCGGCACGGATGATGTTTTCGTCCATGCGCAACGTGAGCTTTGTTTCCATTTTTTCTCCTTAATAATTGACGTATAAAATGTACGCCGGTATACGTCAAATAGCAAGGGTGAATTTCATGCGCAACCAAAACATTCTCCACTACAAGATCCTCGCCAAGCTCGGCGAAGGCGGCATGGGCGTCGTCTACAAAGCCGAGGACACCAAGCTCAAGCGCCTTGTCGCCATCAAGTTTCTGCCGCGACAAACTTCCGCTAGCGCAGAAGAGCGAGAGCGCTTCAAGATCGAAGCGCAGGCCGCAGCGGCGTTGAACCACCCCAACATCGCCACGATTTACGCCATCGAAGAAGTCGACGGTGACATTTTTATGGTGATGGAATTCATCGATGGGAAAGAGTTGCAGCAAGTTGCAAGTGGCAGGTTGCAAGTGGAAAAAATCATTGAGATAGCCACACAAATCGCCGAAGGCTTGCAAGCCGCGCACGCCAAAGGCGTCACCCACCGCGATATCAAATCCAGCAACATCATGGTAACGGAATCAGGCCAGGTCAAAATCATGGATTTCGGGCTGGCGAAGATTGCAGGCGGCGCGCAGCTCACGAAGGATCATTCCACCCTCGGCACGGCGGCGTACATGTCGCCGGAGCAGGCGCGCGGCGAGCCGGTCGACCATCGCACGGATATTTGGGCGTTTGGGGTGGTGCTGTATGAGATGTTGACTGGGCAGTTGCCCTTTCGTGGCGTGTACGAGCAGGCGGTGATTTATTCGATTTTGAATGAAGAACCGAAGGCAATTGCCGATTTGCGCGATGGCGTTTCGACAGATTTGGTGCAATTGGTACAAAAGACGCTGAACAAAGACGCAGATCAGCGCTACCAAAACATGCAAGCATTGCTGGCAGATTTGCGTCAACCGGTTTCCGCGCCCATCGTTTTGCCCAAAGCAGAAAAATCCATCGTCGTGCTGCCTTTCAAAAATATCAGCCCCGACCCCGAGAATGAATATTTCAGCGACGGCTTGACCGAGGAAATTATTGCCGATCTCTCCAAAGTACAGGCGCTGCGCGTCATCTCCCGCACCTCGGCGATGAAGCTGAAGGCAACGGACAAAGACGTTAAAACCATTGGCCGGGATTTGCAGGTGCAGTACGCGCTGGAAGGCAGTGTGCGCAAGGCCGGCAACAGCCTGCGCATCACGGCGCAGTTGATCGACGCTGCGACCGATGCGCACCTGTGGGCGGAAAAATACAGCGGCACGCTGGACGACGTGTTTGACATCCAGGAAAAAGTTTCGCGCGCCATCGTTGACGCGCTCAAAATGAAGCTCAGTCCGGAAGAGCAGCAAAAAATCGCCGAGCGCCCGATTGCCAACGTGCAGGCGTATGATTTATACATTCGGGCGCGGCACGAGATTCTGCAATTTTCCGCGGAGGGCTTGGAGCGCGCATTGAAGCTGTTGCAGCAAGGCCTGGAGCTCGCCGGGGAAAACGTGTTGCTACTCGCCGCCAAAGGTTATGCGCATTGGCAATTTTTCAACGCGGGCATCAAGGCCGAAGAAGCGGTTCTGCAAGAGGCGGAGCAATCCGTGCAGCGCATTTTCTCTTTGCAGCCGGAATCCGTTTACGGCTATCGCCTGCTCGGCTTGATTCAAGTCAGCCGCGGCAATCCGCGCGCCAGCGTGCGCTATTTCGCGCGCGCCTTGCAGATCGATCCCAACGATCCGGATTCATTGATGTGGCTGACGCTGATTTATTCCACCGTGGGCCGAAGCGCGCTGGCAGAGCCTTTGATTCAAAAGCTGATCGCGATCGATCCGCTCACGCCGTCGAATTACATGTTCGCTTGCGCGCCGCCGTTCTACGACGGCCGGTTCGCCGAAGCGCTCGAGTCCATCCGCGCGTCGTATGAATTGGACTCGGAAAATATCGCGCATCGCTTCTTCTATTTTTTTCTGCTGCTGTTGAACAAAAATTTCGACGAGGCGTTCGCGCTGGTGGATTTGATGCTCAAAGATGCGCCGGAGCATTTTTATACTCGCTTGGGATCGTTTTTGAAATTTTCCATCTCAGGCGAAAAAGAAAAAGCGCTCGACGCATTGACGCATGACATCAAAATTGCCGCGCGCGCCGACTGGCAATACTCGACACTCGTCGCGGACGGCTTCGCGCTTTTAAAGGAGAAAGAGCAGGCTTACGACTGGCTGGAAAACGGCGTCACTTGCGGCTTCATCAATTATCCCTATCTCGCCCGCCACGATCCCTTCCTGGAAAATCTTCGCGGCGAGGAACGATTTGAAAAACTGATGGCCAAAACGAAAGTGGCTTGGGAGCACTTCGAGGGATAAAAAACGATCAGCAAACTGTTTACATAATCGCATTCTAGGGAAACTCGGCGAAGACGGCAGGTTTTCACAGTATGGGCAAAACTAAAGTCTCGGGTGGTTGAATATGGCAAACCAGAGCCAAATCCTGCCTTACCGTGCGGAAGATGGTAAAACGCAAAACCAGGTCATATTGCGAGACGAGACGGTCTGGCTGACCCAGGCACAGATGGCGGAGTTGTTTCAGAAAGATGTGCGGACGATCAGCGAGCTTTTGCGCCGGCCGGAGATGCGTCTGATAACTTTAACCGGTCCCGGCGGCACGGGTAAAACGCGGCTCAGCTTGCAGGTTGCAACCAATGTGCTCGCGAATTTCGACGATGGGGTGTTTTTCGTTTCACTCGCGCCCATTAACGATCCGGCGTTGGTGTTATCAACAATTGCCGAAACGCTCGGCGTCATCACCAGTACCTTGCGCTCGCTGTCGGAAAGCCTCATTGCGCATGTGGCTGAAAAAAGACTGCTGCTTGTCCTTGACAATTTTGAGCAAATCGTGGCCGCGGCGCCGAGTGTGGCGGAATTGTTGGGCGCCTGTCCACAACTTAAAATTCTGGTTACCAGCCGCGTCGTGTTGCATCTCACTGGCGAGCACGAGTTTGCAGTGCAGCCGCTCGCCACGCCTGATCCCAAGCAATCGCTTTCCCTCGAAGCGCTCACCCATTTTGCAGCGATCGAGCTGTTCAAACAACGCGCCCAATCGGTCCAGCCGGAATTCGCCATCACTGACGAAAATGCCAAGGCCGTTGCCGCCATTTGTTATCGCCTCGACGGCTTGCCGTTGGCCATCGAGCTGGCGGCAGCGCGCCTCAAAATATTTTCACCGCAGACGATTTTGACGCGGCTTGAAAAGCGTTTGGAGCTTTTGAAAGGCGGGCCACGTGACGTGCCGGCGCGCCACCAAACGTTGCGGCAGGCGATAGCGTGGAGCGACGATTTGCTCGAGGCCGAAGAAAAAATTTTGTTCCGCCGGCTCGCCGTGTTCGCCGGCGGTTGCTCTTTGGAAGCGGCGGAGGCGGTTTGCAGCGCCAGGCATGATGTTGCCGGCCCGGCGTTGGATGGCATTGCCGCTTTGGTTGATAAAAGCCTGCTTCGCCAGGATCGGGCGGCGGATCGTGAGCCCAGGTTCATGATGCTCGAAACCATACGCGAATACGCGCTGGAGCGCTTGCAAGCGAGCGCAGATTGGGAAGCAACCAGACGTGCTCATGCGCATTTCTTTTTGGCGCTGGCGGAAAGGGCAGAGCCGCAGCTAACCGGATCCGAGCAGAAAGCCTGGTGCGACCAATTGGCAAGAGAACACGGCGCGTTTGCGGCGCGGCGCGCTCGGCGACATCCACTGCCGAAGCCGAAAGCGTTTGAGTTTTGTACGATTTGAAGGACAGCTAGCGCGCGCC
>SZPB01000066.1 GCA_030263535.1 Cytophagia bacterium CHB2 | reverse complement strand
CGATACGAAGTGAAGATATCAATGCGTTGTTGGAGGAAAAAGGCGATGAAATCGCTTTGATTTTGCTGGGCGTCGTGAATTACTATACCGGCCAGGCCTTCGATATAAAACATATTACGCAAGCCGGCCATGCCAGGGGCTGTATGGTTGGTTTTGACCTGGCGCATGCCGTCGGAAATTTGCCGTTGTCTTTGCATGATTGGGGAACCGACTTTGCCGTATGGTGTTCTTACAAGTATCTCAATGCCGGTCCCGGTAGTGTTGCCGGGTGTTTTATACATGAACGACATGCTCAGGATTGTGATTTGCCGCGCCTGGCAGGCTGGTGGGGGCATAATAAGGCGAAACGATTTTTGATGGAACCGGAATTTGAGCCGATTGCGACTGCCGAAGGCTGGCAACTGAGCAACTCGCCCATCTTGTCTTTCGCCGCTTTGAAAGCCTCACTCGATATCTTTGATGAAGTGACGATCCGAAAATTGTGGGTGAAAAGCCGCGTGTTGACCGGCTATTTGGAGTTTTTGCTCAAACAATTTGCCGGCGATATGCTGACGATCATCACACCCGCGGATAAAAATCAAAGAGGCGCGCAATTGTCGTTGCGAGTCAAAAATGACGGCGGCGCCTTGTTTCAAGCATTGTTGGCGAGAAATTTTATTTGCGATTGGCGAGAGCCTGACGTTATTCGCGTCGCGCCGGTGCCGTTGTATAACACGTTTTTGGATGTTTATCGTTTCGCCGGCGCTGTGCGCGGCAGTCTTTAATCAAATAGGCACAGGGGAATTCATATGACAAAAAAGACTGCAACAAATAAGTTAACATTGATTGGCGGCGGTCTGGCCGGCCCGTTATTGGCGATTTATCTGGCGCGCCGGGGCTTGCAGGTTGAGATTTATGAACGCCGTTCCGATATGCGCCGAGTAAAAACCGGCGGCGGACGCTCGATCAATCTTGCGCTTTCGGTGCGCGGCTTTCATGCCTTGCGCGAAGTGGGCATTTATGACAGCATCATGAAGATTGCGGTGCCGATGCGGGGCCGCATGATGCACGCCCTCGACGGCGAATTGACATTTCAACCCTACGGCAAAGACGAGAGTGAAGCGATTTATTCCGTATCGCGCGCAAATTTGAATATCGCATTGATCCATGAGGCGGAGAAGTATCCCAATGTCGCCTTTCATTTCAATATGCGCTGCACCGGCATGGATTTTGAAAAAAATGAAGTGAAATTTCGCCATCAAATTTCCGGCGCCGAGTCTCTGCTGCCGGCGCAGACGGTGATCGCCGTTGATGGCTCAGCCTCTGCAATTCGCTTTGACATGATGCACGGGCGGCGTTTCAATTATTCGCAGCACTACATCGAGCATGGTTATAAAGAGTTGACCATTCCAGCCGGCCCGAATGGCGAGTATGTGATAAACAGCAATGCGCTTCATATTTGGCCGCGCGGAACCTACATGCTTATTGCATTGCCGAACCTCGACGGCAGCTTTACCTACATCTTTTTCTTCCCCTTTGAGGGCGACCCCAGTTTTGCAAGCTTGAGCAGCGATGAAAAAGTTGCCGCATTTTTTCGGCAGCAGTTTGGCGATGTGGCGCCGCTGATGCCGAACTTGGTACAAGAATATTTTTCGAATCCAACGGGCGCGATGGTGACAACCAAATGCGCGCCCTGGCATATCAATGGCAAGATGGCGTTGTTGGGCGATGCCGCGCATGCCATCGTGCCATTTTTTGGGCAAGGCGTGAATTGCGCTTTCGAAGATTGTACGATGATGAACGAGTGTATTGCAAAGTATGGCACGGACTGGGAGAACGTTTTCAGCGAATACGAAAAGCTGCGCAAAGTCAACAGCGACGCCATCGCTGATTTAGCTCTGGAAAACTTTGTGGAGATGCGTGATCTCGTTGCCGACGAACGTTTTTTGTTTCGCAAGAAAGTCGAGCAAATGCTGGAACAGCGTTATCCCCAAATCTTTATTCCCAAATATTCGATGGTGACGTTCCACCGCATTCCCTACTTGGTTGCGCTCTCGCGCGGCAAGATTCAAAACGAAATTTTAGCCGAGCTGTGCCGGGACGTGAGCGATCTCCGCGCCCTGGATTGGCAACGCGCCGACCATCTTATCCACAAAAGATTGACGCCAATTGCAAAGGCTTGATGCGCGGCAACGGTCAAACGTGATAGGCGTGAGGCTGGGAAAGCATGGCCTAAATCGCCCACCAGGGGATGCGCTGCGATTACGCAGATGCGTTGAGACATTTCATAAAAATTTTGAATTGACCTCGCTATTCATGTGATTTCTGCCGCCTTGAAAATTGTATGACGGAAACGAAAAAGAGCTTGCTCAAGCGCTGGTTTCTTATTGTTGCCGGATTAACGTTGGGGATTGTCGCGATAGTCGTCACGTTTCTGCCGGCGCGTGTTGTCCGGCGTTTGAATGCGGTTCATGTGCAGCCGCCCTATCGAGTTACTGAGACGGTTCAGCTTTTGCATGATTCGCTTTTTATTGCAGATTTGCACGCTGACGCGCTTTTGTGGAACCGTGATTTGCTCACACGCAGCACGGATGGCCATGTTGATGTGCCGCGTTTGCTGGCGGGCAACGTGGCGGTACAGGCCTTCACCGTCGTGACGAAGACGCCGCGAAATCTCAATATCGAACGCAACACAGGTGATTCCGACGATATTACCTTGCTCGCCATGGCGCAAAGCTGGCCCGTTGCGACGTGGACGAGTTTGAAAGAACGCGCCTTGTTTCAAGCGCGCAAACTTCATGAAATCGCCGGACGTTCGGACGGCAAGTTGGTGCTCATCAAAACCTCAAGCGACTTGCAGAATTATATGGCAGCGCGCCGGGAGTCAACCGATATGACAGCCGGATTTCTCGGCATGGAAGGCGCGCATCCGCTCGAAGGCGATCTCAACAATCTCGATATCTTCTTCGAGGCCGGCTATCGCATGATCGGCCTGACTCATTTTTTCGATAACGAAGTCGGCGGTTCCGCTCATGGCGTTGAAAAGGGCGGTTTGTCGGCGTTTGGCACGCTTGCAGTCAAACGCATGGAGGAATTGCATATTTTGGTTGATCTCGCCCATGCCTCGCCGCGTTTGATTGATGAGGTTCTCGCAATTGCAACCCGGCCGCTTGTTGTTTCACATTCTGGAGGCCGCGGGCAATGTGACAATCAACGCAATTTGAGCGACGAGCATTTGCGCGGCATCGCGCAAACCGGCGGAGTGATCGGCATCGGCTTTTGGGAAACCGCGGTTTGTGGCGTAGATGCCGCTGCCATTGCCGCGGCGATTCGTTATGCCGTCAACGTGGCCGGCATTGATCACGTTGGTTTAGGATCGGATTTCGACGGGGCGGTGACCACGCCATTCGACGCCAGCGGGATGGCGCTGCTCACCGCGGCTCTGCTGGAGGAGGGTTTTGGACGTGAGGAGATTTATAAAATCATGGGCGGCAATGTACAGCGGTTATTGCTGCAAACTTTGCCATAGATTTGCATGATGCATCTATTGCCACAAAAAAAGCCCACGGCTGTGAGCCGTGGGCCGTTAAAAAGCAAACGATTCAGTTGCTGTTCGCTTACAAACCCGTTGCCGCTAAATTTGCATTGGTTTGGCGAATGAGATGATAGCGGCCGTCGCCTTGTTCGTCGTAAAAAACGAATTCGCGCGCGGGCTCTTCGTAACGCCAAACTTCAATGCTGCGGCTATAGCGATCGTATTGCCGCAAAATTTCATCGGGCTGGCCATAAACGACATAAACGCGGCCGCGATCGGTTGACCAACCTTGACTTTTTCCCCACGCAAAACGAGAGTTGGCCTCACCCACGCGCCAGTAGAATTCCTCTTCCAAGAGATTGGCGTTCGAAGCCGGATCAGGATTGCGCTCCTGCCAGAAGTCGGCCAGCAAGCGGCGTTGTTCTTCCGGCGAGGCATTCTTGATTTCCTTCCATTGTTGCCCGGTCATGATGAGCCGTAATGGTTCAAGATAGTCATTCAGCGCTTTTGCCGTGGTCGCGTTTTGACGGTTGGCCCAACGCACCAGCAGATTTCGTTTGGAAACCACGGTGCGTTGATCGGAATCGATCGTCATGCTGATTTCCATGCGGCCCAGACCAAGCTGCGCCGGCGGAATCGGAAAAACGATGTTGACGGTTTCCTGGCTGGCAGTGGTATCGATCTCGGCGCGGTTGGCGTTGCCGGTTTCGGTGTTGCCAATGCGCAAGATGGCCTGCAAGCGTTGCCCGGCGCGTACGTGCCGCGCCTGCGCGAAAGCATAGACGGTGGTATTAAAGCGTTGGCGAAATGAGGGAATGATTTGATCCTCGCGCGGAAACTCTCTGGGCGGGCTGTCGACCAGAATGATGTCGCTCAACGTGAGGTCAGACGAGAATAGATCACGAATCACGACAGGTTGTGTGCTGTAGCCGCGCCCTTTCGCGACGCGATCGGTTACCATTGCTTCCAATTTATACTCGCCGGGCGGCGCTTCCATGAAATAGGATACCCGGGCATAAACCGTATCCGGCTGCGTGGCGTCGTAACTGTCCACCGTAATCATGCGCGAATCATCGACAAGTTGCACGGCATGGCCGCGATCATCGCGCAACGCCAGGGTCAACTCAAACTCTGCGATGAATTTTCCGCCGCTGCGCTCAAATTGCAGGCTGCGGTGCGGCACATCGAGCACCGTCCACAAAACGTTGTTCCGGTTCGGGTCAATCACGTTTGCGGTTTGCAGGCCAAAATTCACCACGCCCAAAGATTGTTGCCGGCCGCCCATATGTTGATTCATATTGCCCGCGCAGCCCGCCGCCAACGCAACTGCGACAGCAAGAAAAGAGAGTTTTATCGACATAAACTGTTCCTTAGAAATCCGTTCCGAGCGAAAAGAGGTAGCGCGGCTTGGTAAAGTTTTGCAAATCCGTGTTCCATGCGGCGTCAATACGCAACAAACCGATGGGGCTGTAGAAGCGAATGCCGTAGCCGAAGCCGGCTAAAACGTCATCCAAAATTTTCTCGCCGGCGGCATTGCGAGTAAACAGCCTGAAGTCCTTGCTGTTTTCCCACGTACTGCCGGCATCCAGGAAAACTGCGCCGCGCACTTGCTGGAAGAATAACGGAATGGGCGCTTGCAGCAGCAGAAATTGAATGAACGGGAAGCGAATCTCGGCGTTCATGATAAAATAACGCGTACCGATTTGTTCATAATAATTCGTGCCGCGCACCGGATAAATAAACTCGCTGAACGTGAGATCATTAATATCCGACGAGCCTAAGCCGCGGGCAAACTCGCGATTGAGCCAGTTGGGAATGCCGCCCAGAATGAAACGTTGCGGCTTCTTGCCGAAGCTGGCGCCGCCTGCCGTGCGCCAGGCCAAGCCCCATTGGCGCGACAGTGCTTTGTAGTTGCGAAAATCAGCTTGCACGGTGGCAAACTCGCGCGGAATGCTGCCGATGCCCGGACTGAAGGAGGCCGATATCGAGCTGCGGCGATTGTCGTCTGGACCGTAATATCCCCAGCGCGTGTTGTCACGCGTCAACTCCAGGGAGAATACCGCCGCCGAGCTTTTCAGTGAAGGTACATCGATATACGTGAGGTTATCCTGAATCGTGTAAAGATAAGCAGCGGAGAAATCGATGCGGTCAAAGCGTGAAAACGGATAGCTCACGCCGCCGATAAAATTGATGAAGCGAAAACGTTCGATGCTGCCGAAGAGATCGAAGTCGCCCTGTAAATTTGACAAGTAAAAATTCACTTGCTGGCCGAATGCAAAATAGATGCTCGGCCGCCAACCCTGGAACGCGTAACTCAGGGCAAAATCGCTGTTGGCGATGGAACGATTGAGATAGGCGCCAATGCCGATTTGATGATTGCCGGTTAAATCCGACAAATAGACTTGCCCCAAGCCCTGCAATCCAAAAAACGGATCATAACCGGTAACGCCGCCGACATAGTCGACGCTGAAGCTGGGTTTGTATGAGCGAACCGTGAAGCTGCCATCGGATTGCAGGTTGTCCGGCGGCGGCGCTTCCACGTCGTCGTGTATCGCCGTGCCATTGTTGACAATGCCGCGTGTGAAATCGCGATCAAATGCAAAATTCTGATAAGGCCGGCCCTGGGTTTGTTCGTTGCTCATGCTCGCCATCTGCGGCGAATCAAGACTGTCCAGCGGCAAATCGCGATATTTCAAGGCATCCGTTACCTCCAGCGTGGTATATTTGCCGAGGTTCGACAACGGATTGCGCCAGAGATAGATATCGTAACCGCCGCGATAAAAAGAAGTGAACGCCAGGCGTTGCCCGCTGTTCGCAATCGACATTTGTTGGATGCCGACCAGCAAATCCGTCAGCGGCTGTTCTTCACCGGTTGAAAGGACTTTGAGGTATACATTCGAAATGCCGTTACGATCGGATAAGTAAAGCAAACTGTCGGAATTGTGATAAAATTCCGGCGCAATTTCCGTGCTCGCCAGCGAGGTGACGCGCTGCAGGCCGGTGCCGTCCGGGCGAATGAGGTAGATGTCGCTGTTGCTGTAATTGTGTTCCCAAATCGAGGTTTCGTGCGCCGCGTCCGGATCGCCGCGATCGGAGGAGAATGCAATCCAGCGCCCATCAGGAGACCAGGTTGGTTCGAAATCGGAAAAAGCATCTTTCGTAATTTGTTTCACTTCTTCCGTTTCGACGTTGAGCAGATATAAATCGCCGCGCGTTTCCTTCATTCCGGTGAAGGCGATGTATTTGCCATCCGGCGACCAGGAGGGATTCCAAATGCCCTCGAATCCCGGTTTGTAGGTGCGAATCATCTTGCGGCGATGCACATCCACCACGTGCAGAACGTCTTGCCATCCGCTTTTGGCGGCAAAAACGATGCGGTTGTTATCCGGCGCCCAACTGATGCCGGGGCGCAACCATTTCAATTCTTCAATGCCCGATTGTTTTTGGCCGCTCACCAGTTTCCCCATGTCTTGTCCGGTGATCGCATTGATTAAACGGATGTCGAACAGGCCGGAACGATCGGTCAAATAAACCAGGCGCGAACCGTCGGGCGAGAGGGAGGGACTATTGTTGATATAATTTGACGTTTTGCGATGATCGGTGAACGCATTCGCAAAATCCGTCGGCGCTTGCCGGCGTTCAATTTCAGGCCAATACCATTGTTTCAGCGTTTTTTGCCATTGCTCGGAAACCACTTCCAGATCTTCGCCCAGCGCGCGCAAGAATGCGGCGTTCACATTGCGGGTTGAGCGCAGCTCTTGCAACAACTCTGTGATTTTGGCGCGTCCGTAGCGGCGTTCGACCCAATAGTAGAAGCTTTGTCCACCTTGATAGGCCATATACTCAAGCTGAAGCAGGGAGGGAAGATA
Organism: Cytophagia bacterium CHB2; assembly: GCA_030263535.1. Classification (NCBI taxonomy): domain Bacteria; kingdom Pseudomonadati; phylum Bacteroidota; class Cytophagia; species Cytophagia bacterium CHB2. Next base: position 14,199 of record SZPB01000066.1, on the reverse strand, counting down.
ATCGTTGAGCACGGCATCGCGAATCATGTTGTCGGCGTTGCTATCCCAGTGCTGCGATTCGTATTCTCCCAAACCCTCGTTGAGCCAGAGCGGAATTTGAAAGCGCGTGATGCCGCGAATCACCGCGCCCGCCCCTGCGCCATAAAAATATTGCAGCAGAACCGCGTGCAGTAACTCATGATGGATGACATGACGGAACTGCTCGTTGGAACCTTCATAAGGAATCACGATGCGGCCTTTAAAGAACTCGGTGAAACCGCCGACGGATTCAGGTTGGATACCGGAGGTAACGTTGGTCTCTTCGAAATCGTTGTGAGAGTTATATACCAGAAAAGGGATGCGCGCGATCAGTTGAAACTGAAAGGTGCGGCTGAGCGAAACCAGCGCGGATTCCGCCACCGCAGCCGTAAAGGTTGCAGCATGTTCGCCGCCCCGATAAAAATAAATATCAAAATGCTCGCTTTGCAGATATTGCCAGTCTTTGGACTGGTATTGCACTTTATTCTGGCCGAAATTCTGTGACCAGGCAAGACCGGGCAGCAACAGGACTGCGGCAAGCCAGGAGAAGAGTTTTTTCATCAAACGCCTCGATAATTCTTATGTGAAAAGATGAAATTGTATGATTCTTTTACGCCCGAGCAACAACGATGGATTCCTTATATTTTTCCGGGATCGAGGCACGGGCGATATTGTAGCGCAAAAATTCGGATCGGCCAAATACTAATAAATTTTGGCTTCAAAGCAAAGAAAAAGTGTTTGAACGGGGACGCAAAAATATTGTGGGAATGCAATGCAATGTGGAGATTCAATGCCGTTTGAGTGCGCCGAAATTTTTCGAATTTGGCCGGGAAGGGCTGTTTTCAACATTGAACTGCAAAACGCGATCCCGCTGCTTCCGTTACCTCACGGCCATCCGGCCGGTTTCGTGCGCGTGCAAGAATGCCAACTCGTCTGCCGAAATCTGATCGCGATGTGTTTCCAATATTGCAGGGTCGTATTTCACCGCGGCCCAGAGCGCAAATGGGGCAAGGTGTTTCTCAGCGGTTTTCTTGTAGTAATCAAAAACCAGAAAGTAGCCTTGCGCCAGGTTGCGGCGGTCTTCCGGCGTCAGGTTGTTCGGCTGGCCGTGCAGCACGGGCACCGCCAGCATTTGCGCCATTTCCAGCACATCCGGATTGCCGATGGTGGTAGAATTCGCGCGGTAGATATTCGGCCACAAGAATGGATCAACATAGTATCGTCCCGAAATTTTCCAGAGATTGTCACCCGCAACGACTTGATGGGAGCCGCCCGGAAAGAAAGGCTTGGGCGTGGCCGGTAACACCTGTTCTGCAACCGGCGGTTGGGGTGGCGCCGTGGTCTCTGCGATTTCCGTTGACGTTCCATTTGTGCTCGTTTGCTCACGCCCGGGCCAAATCTTGAGGAAGGCAAATAGCAAGAGCAATAACGCCGCCATGACGCCGGCGAGCCAGAAAAACCGCTTCAAACCTTTGCGAGAAGGCTCGGGTTCGCGGGAAAAACCGTTATGCGGTTTCGGTGTATATTGCCTCTGGCGCATACGCTCGACAAAGATATCGGACGATTGTGTACGCGGTGTTGGAGCGGTCTCGGTTAATTGGTCGCCTGCGCTTGAGTGAACGTTCGTTTTCTCCGGTGCCAAGGGAGAAGCTGCGGGTTCCGGGCGTGGAGCAAAATGCGTCGTCGTGCTGGCGGGAGCGTCATGCGTCATCGCGCTCAACGCCGGGCCGTTTTCCCTTTTAGGAAACTCCGCAGTGTGTGGCCGCACCGGCTTTCTGGGCGTGCTCAGAAGATCGCTCCAGGCCTTCTCGTCTGATGCCGGCTCCTCTTCAAAACTGCCCACGACAAATGCCGATTCGGCCAGTTGCGTCAATTCTGCTTCCTCTGCTGCGGCTTCTTCCTCGGCAAAATCAAAACGCAGATGCGAGGGCTTTGCGGCCGACCTCGCCGGAGCGAAATCAGAAAGAATTTCTGCGACACGAGGCGGCAACGGCGGAGGCGGAGAAACAGGCTTGGGTTGAGGGGCGGCTGGAAGCGGTTTTGGCTCAAGAACAATAGGCGACGGCTTAAGATGCGCGAATTCGCGATTGGCGAGGTTTTCCAGTTTGCTGGCAGGCCGGAAGACGATGCGGTTTTTGCCGGGGATGATGATGGCCTCACCGGTTCTGGGATTGCGGCCGCGGCGCGCTTCGGCCCATTGCAGTTCGAACGTGCCAAACTCATGCAGGCGCACCAAGCCGTCGCGCGCGAGTCCCTCTTCGATCAACGCCGTGGCTTCGCGCATAAATTGATGCAAAAATTCCGGCGTGGTATGTTCTTTGGCGAGCGTATAGTTTTTTTTGTAATATGGTCCGCGTGCGACCAGCTTCAAGTAACGAACTTTAGCGCTCATGATTCTTCACTCCGCTGCGCTAGACTATCTTTCAACCGCTGTGAGGGGCGAAAGAAGACGACTTCCTTGGGCGGGAGCAACATGTGGCTCTTGGCCGCGGGATTGTAAAATTTCTTGGGGGCGCGGGTGCGCGTGCCGAAACTGCCAAAACCGCGCAGAATCACGGTTTCTTTGTGGGTCAAGCTGCGCGCGATAGTGTCGCACATGAGGCGCAATAAATCACGCGACTCGCGTTGGGAAATTTCCAGACGTTCTGCAAGCTTTTTGGTAAGATCCGTGGTCGTCATGGCATGCCTCATCACGCTTGGTAGAATTGCGTGATCAGAATATAACATAAAATCTCAATAATGCAACTGCTGTTTTTCGAATGAGTTATTTCGGCCCGATGCTCAATCCGGTTTGCGCTTGCCGTCTGCCAGAGCGCCAAGCCTGCGCTTAAGGGCTTTTAAGAAAGCGTGAGGTATGGAATTGTTAAAGTCCGGCTCGTCCTGCTCGAATCCTGCCGGCCAGACGGAATTGCCGCGATAAACCTGTTCAATGGCCTCATAAAGCTGGGGAGCCGAGGCATTTTTTAAGATGTAACCGCAGACCTTGGCCTGGCGCGCGCGCATGATTTTGTCATCGTCATCAAAATTCGAGTGCATAATAATCTTCAGCGCCGGGTGTTTGGCTTTGATTAACGGAATGGCATCGAAGCCGGATACGCCCGGCATGGCAATATCCAGCAGCAAAATATCGGGCGCTTGTTCTTTGCTGGCGAGAAACTCGTGGCAACTTGCAAAGGCGCCGCTGCAACGAATTCCAATAACGTTGTTGAGCAACCACCACAAGCCTTGTCGAACGTTGGCATCATCGTCAATGACAGCGACCGTGATTATTTCCCGGGCAGCGGCTGTTTCAGTCATGTTTGAAAATGGCAATCAAATGAGCAACCCATAAACGCAACGTTGGATGATGATATATGAAAACAGGCAATTTTTTTGTAAAGGTAGAATAAAATTCTGAAAGTGTTTCGCCCGCTGAAATGAAATCCCACAAAAGTCAAAACCTTGATATTCAAACCTCACAGCTTGTGAAGTTGCAGGCAAATTGCCGGGTACTTCATAAAACTCGCTTGAATGACGCCTCAAAAAGCCAATTTTAGAAATTACGGCATCAGCGCGCCAGATGGCCTTAAAGCTGGCGTAACGGCTTGAATTTATACATCTCGCGGCATTTTGTATACTATCGAAAGCGATGGTTTTAGGAGTTTTATTGGTTGGAAATTTTAGATTTGCAGGCAAGGACAGGCGGGATTTTCCCCGGCTATGCGATTCCGCCAGGATTGAGATTTGCGCCGATGGGCGAATCAGCGACCGGCAGCTTGTTCCGCCGAGGCCATGACGCGCAGCAGGTTTTCCCCCCAAATTTTTTGTATATCCTTTTCCGAAAAACCGCGCTTGAGCAAATGATATGTCAGCTTTGGGATGGCGCTGACATCCTCGAGGCCTGCCGGCGTGTATTTGATGCCGTCGAAATCAGAGCCAAAACCGACATGCTCAACGCTGCCGGTGAGATTGACGATATGCTCGATATGCTCGATGATGATATCGATCGGCGGAGGCGCTGGCGGCGGATTTTGGGCAAGCCATTCTTTCATTAAAATCACCACTTCTTCGGAATTGTCAAGCTCTTGCTTTAGGCGTTGCTCTTCGGCTTCATAGCGGCGGCTATGATTGCAATGCGGCTGGCTCAGAAAATCATTGCTGAAATTGACCTGAATAACCCCGCCGGCAGCAGCAATGCGTTTGATGAGATCATCACTGAGGTTGCGCGGATGATCACACAAGGCATGAGCATTCGAATGCGAAGCAAGCAGCGGCGCCCGGCTGAGATCTAAACAGGCCTCGACAACTGTGTCATGCACATGCGAGACATCAATCATGATGCCGAGGTGATTGCATACCTGCACGACTTCCTTACCAAAATCGCTTAAGCCGTTCCACAACGGCTCGGCGTCCGTCGAGCTGTCACCGAGATGATTATTCAGCCAGTGTGTCAGCGTAAGATAGCGCACGCCCAGGCGGTAAAAATTTCGAAGGTTCGCGAGATTGCCCTCAATCGGCTCGCCGTTTTCCATGCCGATGGCGAGCACAATTTTGTCGGATTCCGCCAGCCGGCGAATGTCCGCGCTCGAATACGCCAGCGCAAAGTCTTGCGGATGCGACTCAATCATGTGATGAATGATATCCAGCATGCGCATGCCGAAATGAAGCGCGCCCTCGCCCATGCTGAAGCGGGTGGGCGTGTAAGCCGCAAAAAATTGCACGCGCAGCTTGCCTTCGCGCATACGCGCAATGTCCAGATGCCCTTGCGCCTGCCGCATGGTGAGATCGAAGGGTTGTTTTAAATAAACCAGAGGCGTGTCGGCATGCGTATCGATGGTCAACAAATTGCCATGCAGTGCCTGCGCTTTTTGCCAAAGCGTCTGATCGATTTCGGGGGAGAGGGTTTGCTGCGCCGCGCGTGATCGTTGGTGAGCCATTATCGGATGAATCGTCGGTCCTGGGTTAAAAAAATTTCGCTGAAAATATTCTATTTCACCCCGAGAAGCAAGAACTAATCTCAACTAAACGCCGCCGGCGGAAATGACTTTAGCCGAGATGAAGCCCCGGCCGCTGGCGGCAAACGCCGGAGCAGGGAGGAGGCGGCTGCACAAAATTTTATCAGGGCTTTTTGTGGACGTTGCGTACTTCGGCGCGCAGCGCATCTTCCAGAATTTTGATCGCGTCCGTGTCTTTCGCGCCTTCTGAAAGATAGGCTTGCGCTACAATCGTGTTGATCTCATCACGATTGCGCGTTGCGAGATTCAATTGTAAAACCGTTTTGTAGATTTTTATAGCCGTTTCATCCTTGCGGCCGGCAAGCAAGTAAATGCTGGCTAACATCGAATAGAGCTGCACGCGATTCGGCCTGCTCGCCAGGCGGTTTTCATAAATTCGCGCGGCCGCATTATAGTTTCCCTGCAGCAAATAAAAACGCGCGCGCGCCATCGGTGAAAACATCATCACCCCGAACAAGGGCAATAACAACAATCCGGTGACCGCGCCGCCGATAAACATGACGGAGGTGCTGCCCGTGCTGGCCGAGACTCTGCGCGAGCTTGCTTCGGTGATACTCAAATTCACACGCACCTCCGCGAGCAATTGATTGATTTCTTGATCAGCCGGCAAGTCTTGCTGCAGTTTCTCCAGCGCTGCGACTGCGTTCCGCCAATCCTGCTGTTCGATGGCAGCCAAGGCAGCGGAGTAAAGCGCATCGGTTTGCGGCGTGGGCGCTGCGGGAACTGTCTCGCGGATGACGGTTGTGCGCCGTTGTTCCAATTGGTTGTTGGTATTGGCCAAAAGCGTCGCAATATTTTTATAATTGGGATTCAGCCGATAACCGTGTTCCAACAAAACCAGGGCGCGATGCAGATCTCCGACGGCGTAGGCTGTTGCGCCGTCGGCGTAATAGCGTTCCACTTCGGCCTCGTTGGATTCGAGCCGCTGCGCCTCGCGCGCACGTGCCAGGCGTTTGCGCACGTCGCGATAATTGGACGCTGAGTTGGCGATCTGTTCAAACGCCCGCACGGCGGCGGCCCAATTTTTTCGGGTAAAGGCCTGCACGCCTTCATCATAAAGCGGCGCCCATTCGTCCGCGGCCTTGCGCGAGGCGTTTTGCCGGCGTTCGAGTTGTTTCAGCGCAAAGCGCAGCCGTGCGCGCGCATCGCGAAAATCGCCCGCTATTTTCAGCAAGTCTTCATACGAATTGATCGCCCGTTCCCAATTGCCCGCGGTTTCATGAGCTTGTGCGCGTTGATAGAGCGCCAGCCACGCGGCCTCCGCCTCTTTTTTCTGCAAGGCAGCGGTCAGCGCCGCCAGTTTTTCTTGAACATTTTTGAACTGCGGAGCTTGCTTCGCGATTTGGGCATAGAGATTTTTTGCTTCCTGAAGCTTGCCTTCGCGTTCAGCCCGCTCAGCGGCGAGGTACAGGCGCTGTAGCGCTGCGGCATTTTCGGACAGGCGGATGAGATTAGCGAAGGTTTGTGCTTGCGCCGGGTAGAGCCGTTCGCCCTCGCGCAATTCCACCAAGGCTTCCTGCCAGCGCTCTTGCTGATATAAAAACCGCCCAAGCTCGAATGCTATGGTGCCGCCCATCTCTTTTTCGCGCGCCTGCGCTTTGGCCGCCCGCAATGTTTGTTCATATTGCGCAAGCTTGTTGCGCCTTTTATAAGTGGTCGCGAGTTCGTAGAGAATGGCGAGTTTCAATTCTTCGTTGGTTATTGTTGCGGCGTTCGCATGCGCGCGCGCAATGAATTGTTCCGCCCGGGCATAATCCTGCTGCTGCTTGTAAACCAGGCCGAGATTGTACGCGGCCTCGACGAAATCTGGATCGATTTCAAGGGCGTGGGTAAATGCCGCAATTTTTTTCTGACGATTGCGTTCGTTCAAGCCCGTTTCAAGCCATTGCTGCGCGCGCTGGCTTTTTGAGTCATTGGTATCGGCTTCGACGGTAGGCGCAGCGAGCATGAGCAGGCTGCAGGCGGCGATAATCAAATAATGGCGTAGCATCGATGAGTTCCTCAGAAGTATCGTTCGCAAATGATCTCATCCGTGTCATTCATAGTCCTAATAAGTCTGAGGTGATGTTAAATTTGCAAAGCAATTGTGCCCGGGTCTTTTGCTTGTTTCCTGCTGCATCCGGAGGCTAACGCTCGCCCGGGCGAAAAAAATTCCGGACTTGGTTACTTGAGTTGATGAGAACTGTTAAGTTTTTTGATGCGCCGATCGAACCTTTGCAAGAACCAATTCTAACGATTGCCGTTGAGCCTGGCACGAGTTGGATCAAAACGATTGCACCAGGCGCAAAATCATCAAACGCCCGATGATCGGCGCGCCCACGAATGCGCGATAAGGTCGATCGAACACGTTTTGCACCGCGAGTGAAGTTCGGGTGTTGCTGCCGATCGCATAACCGGCATCGAGATCGGCAAGCGTATAGGTTTGCACGGCGCCGATATACACACCGGAATTCACCGGGAAGCCTTCGACGTAGCGCACGCGGAACTCGCCATCCAGGCCGGTATTCACATCGTTGTAATGCACGCTCGCGCCGAGTTTGTGTTTCGGCGCATTCAAAGCAATGTCATGCGGCTGCTTTGCGCTTTTCGCAAAGAAATCTTTGCTCACGAAAGAATAATTCAACCCGAAACGCCAGCTTCGGCTTGCATTGTAATTGAAGCTGATGTCCGTGCCATAGAATGAAACATCGCCGAAATTGCGATACGTCAAAATAACGTCCGTGGCATTCTGAATTTCTTGCGGTGAAAGCAGTCCGAGAGGCAACTCCACCAGGCTTTGTGCCAGGCTTTGCGCCGTGGCCTGCGCGAGCGCCGCGGAAAAACCGTTGGCCGTCAGATCATGCGCCAATACCGGCACCAGCGTGCCCGGATCGATGAAAACATGAGGTGTCTCGACAATCAGCGGCCCGACAAAATCTCGCACACGCGAACGATAAACATCGACGCTCGCCAGCAAGCGCTGACCCAATAAACCTTTGTAGCCCACTTCGAATGTGGTAGTCGTCGTCGGCTTCGTTAACGGAATATTGGTGACCGTTGAAACTGGCGCATCAAAAGCACGGGTAGTCGGGTTGAAGGCCCTGAAAATTCCCGGCACCTGGGCGCTTAAATTTTGCGGCAATGCCGCGCTCAACGCGTCTTTGTTCGGCCCGGGCGGTTGCGCAGCAAGAATGATATTGCGCAATACCGGCCACACGGCATTCACGTCCGGAGGCAAATAAGCATTGCCGACGCCAAGTGCGGGGCCGAATGGCGAAATCATTTGCGGGCGTTGCGCATTGTCATATCTGAATGTGAATCCGCCGCGACTTTGCCGTGGGAAGCCGCCGCGGCGAGGGGCCGTGCCCTCGGCATAGAGATTAAAAAATACCGGCCCGACAAAAGGCTCAAGCGACGGATTCAGCGCGCGGGTCGGGACTGAGGCGGATAAAATATCCAAAAAAAGATTATTGGCCGTGGGCGTGCCATAAGCCTGATTGAACGTGAAACGAACCGCATGATTCGTTTGAGGCTTGAGCAGCAATGCCGCGCGCGAAGAAGCCACTTGTTTTTTGATAAACGTATGATCATCGAGGCGCGCCGCCAAAATCAAATCGAGTTTGGAGGAAATTGCCGTTTCTGATTGCAGAAATGCGCCTTTTTCATCGATGCGATCATAGGCCTCATGACGGTTGTTGATCGTGCCGCCGGTGCTGGGCTTGGTTTGCAAATAATCAAGCCCGTAGGTGAAACGCTGGCGCTTGAACAGCGTGATGCCGTGTTGCACATGTCCTGCCATCAGCGTTGATTTGTCGATGATGGGCGCGCCGGTGCGCAGCAAAAACGTATCGCCCGCGTCTGACATGTTGAGATACGCTTGTGCAAAGAAGTTTTTGTAGTACAGTCGGCCCTGCGCGTAAGAGAAGCGCCAATCAACCGCCTGCGCGGCGCCAATGCCGGTCAGCTCGATATCGCTTATTTGGCTGACGCCGGCGGAAACGATGGTGGTCATGCCGGTGATGGGCCGAAAATCAACGCGGCCATCAGCGCTGAAGCGCGTGACGTTGAAATCGCGCCCGGGGGACGGCACGTTTTGACCGTTAACGCTGAAGAATTCCGGCTCTGCCGGATCGCGGTAGGGCCAATCAACGCCGCGATAATATTGGCCGGAAATTCTGTAGCCGATCCGGTCATTGAAACTGTTGGCATGCCGGAAAGCGCCGATGAATTCGATGCGCTCGCCGCCGCCCGCGCTTACCGTCGTGCCTTCCGAACCGAACGGTGATTTGGTGATGAGATGTAAAACGCCGTTGGCGCTATTCGGACCGTACAACGCCGCGCCCGGCCCGGAAACGATTTCAATGCGCTCGAGATCATCGTTGCCGGGCGGAATCAAATTATAAGCATTGAAGCGCAGCGAGGGCAAGCCGGCAATACGATTATCCGTCAATGCCAGCAGAGCGCCGGAGAACACGTTATTGAAGCCGCGCACAACAACATTCGCTTGATGGATGCCGGTTGCGGCGAAGTCAACTGCGGGCACGTTTTTCAGATGTTCTACCGGCGAAATGGTGGTTTTTTGCAGTTGCTCGTCTTCGAGCAACGTGATGGCGGCCGGCGCTTCAAAAACTTTTTCGGGCCGCCGGGAAGCCGTCACAATCACCGGATTCAACTGAAGCCCAATGTGGGTCAGCGTGATTTCAAGCCCCTTGGTCATGCCCGGCGCCAGTTCCACATTTCCCAGCGTTTTTTTGTCGTATCCGACGTAAGTGATCATAATCATGTAAATGCCGGGAACGACGCTGTCGATTTCAAATTCGCCATTTGCGCCCGAAGCGGCGCCGGTCGCCTGCCCTTCAGTGCCCTCTGGAATAAGTTCGATATTGGCGCCCGGCAAACGTTCGCCGGTTTCCTCGTCGCTCACAATGCCAAACAGCTTGGCGTCAGTTGTAAAGCTGGTCGCTTCAGGTTCAGACTCCGCAGGATGAGAGGTATTATTGTTCGCGGGAGTGTTGTTTGCCGGCTCGGCTGTCTCATGAGGCGTTGCCTCGTTTGTAATGCGTGTGACGACTTCGATCTCGCCGCCCGGGCTATAATCATGCGCAACGCCGTCAACAACAGCATTTGTTTGACCATTGAGGATGAGCTTGCTCGTGTTGCAATCGGTTATGATCAAATTTCTCAATGCCGGCCGGGACGATTTCGCGATGACGGCTTGATCACTGTATCGCACGATGCAATAAACCAGGCTCGAGTTGTTGTGATTTTCGCCGCGAAACTCGATTCCTCGCCAATCCCGCTGTGACGGCAATTTGCGGCTGGGCGTGCCGAGCCGGCCGAATTCATTATCATACATCGACGTGAAAACAATGCGATCAGCGACCCCGCCATTTGCAATCAATGTGCCATGAACTTGAATGCTGTAATAGCCGGTGAATTTGACCACAACGCCCGGTTTGATCTCGAGCGTTTCGCCTGCCGGAATGACGATGTCCCCAACAACTGTGTAAGGGCTGCCCGCCAATCCCCAAATCCCGCGCTGGGTGCCAGACACTTCGCCGGCAAAGATCTGACCGCAGTTGGATTGAACTGCCAAAACAAGAATGCAGGTGAAAAATATATATCGAAAATTATAATGCAAGATGAACACCGCCGACCTCCGTGAGATGAACATCACGCCATCAGAATCCGGCCCTGGATCGCAGCGTTTAAACAAGCTTCAAGCTTAGGTTTATTCTTGAGATTGTACTCGACAAATTCGGTGGTTGCGGAAAAGTGAAGAAGGTGGTGACGGCAGGGAAAAGAGCGCCGGCGTTGCCGTCCAACTAGGAGTGTAGCCGTAATCCCCTTTTATTACATAATCGGTGCGGCGGGCTATCTGTTTTCGAGTGCGTCTTTTGAGTGAAGCAGAGTTTTCGGCTACACGCCTTTGCGGGCGGAGGTACGGTACTGCGGTTGCGAGGCCTGATTCGGCATGGCATCGGATGCCGGTGTGGCAAAACCTGGCGCATGCTTACTTTGCGCCACCAGCGTAAATATTTTTTCGCGATCAGCCGTGGCAAGATTGAGCCCCAGTGTTCTTTCATAAATTTGCAACGCGGCGTCATCTGTGCGGCCCGCACGCAGGTAAACGCCGGCCAAACGCGGATAGACACTCATGTTTTCCGGATCGCGCTGCAATTGTTTTTCATAAATCAATGCCGCGCGTTGCAGATTGCCCAACAAGAGAAATGCGCGCGCATGCACCACACTCGAAAATGGAAATACGCCTTTGAAATACAAAAAAATCAGCGTGACGGCCGCGCCGGAAAAGATGATTGCTTGCCAATTGAAACCGGCATCGACGACGGCCTCTTCGCCTGCGGTGAAATCTGTTTGATCAAAAAATTTTGCATCGTCATCGCGCAAACGTGTAATCGCAGGCACAATTGTCACGCCGGAATCCGTTGCGGCCATGATGGGCGCGGCGCTCGTCTCGCTTGGCGCCGGGGTGATGGAATCCAACGCAAAAAATGTGAGTGAATCCCCGAACCTCAGGCCGGTGTCAGCGAACTGTTCGAAGGGCAAAAAGGTGGTGGCCGGCTGCAAACGCTGCCGCACCTCGGCCAGCAAGTAGTCAACCTCGGCATCGCCGGGATCCAATTCACGCGCTTTTTCAAATGCCACCAGTGCGCGCGCATAGTTTCCGTTTTCCATGGCGCGCCGCCCATCGATGTAATAACGACGGGCGCGTTCCGCCAGGATCGAGCGGCCCGTGTCAGCCTGCATGGCCGCGAGCCAGGGCTGCACATTCAGCAAGCGCTGTTTTTGTTCCAGGCGTTTCTGAACCCGCTGCAAACGAAATTCGGCGTCTTTATAAGCAGGCGCGATTTCCAGCAGTTTTTCGTACGCGGCAATCGCGCGCTCCAGGCGATCGTCCGCTTCATATCCTTGCGCTTGCAGATAAATTTGCTCGGTTTTTTTCTCTTGATTATCTGCCGCGATTTGTTCGTTCAAATCTGCAATTTCCATCGGCACGTTTTTGAAACCGGGGTATTGCGCCTGAATCTGCTGCAGCAACACCAGGGCGTTTTCGAGGTTGCCGCCCGCCCGTTCTTTGGCAGCTTCTTGATAAAGCTCATCAAGCTGCAGCATCTCTTCGATTGAGGAGCGCAGCTTGTCAAAGTTTGCGCGTGCGCCCGGATCTAGGCGGCGGCCTTCGTCAAGCTCGGCGAACGCCTCACGGTAGCGGCCCTGTTGGTTTAGTATTCGCGCCAACTCCAGCGAGGCCAGCGCTTGCCGCTTGGCGTCCGGCGCTAGGCTTTTCGCATGGCGCAGTTCTTCCGCACTCGCGTCCGCGCTCTCTATGCGCCCATAAATCAACGCCAGTTCGTATGAGATGTTGAACGCCAAATCGCCCGCCGGCGATTGCCCGGCGGCCGCGCGCGCCTGTTCCAGCAAAGTTTTGGCCTGGGCATAATCTTTTTGCTTGCGATAAAGCAGCGCCAGGTTGAATAGCGTTTCTTTGAACGCTGGATCGATGGCGATGGCTTTGCGATAGTCGGAGATCGCCCGTTCCGTGTTTTTTTGCTTCAAACCGGATTTAAACCAGCGGTTCGCTTGCTCGTTTTGCGATTGTGCCCAAGCCGCGCGCGGACATAGCACCATCAACACCAGCAAGATTCCAAACCCTCGACCTAACCCGAGACTTCTCATCCGTCATTCCTCAAAACGAATTTTGGCGGCGCGCTTTTTACAAATTTTACAAGATTACCGCAAAAAAAGCCGCTTTGCGAAATCAAGTCTTATAAATTTTTCAAACCATACAAAAATGCAGGGCAAGCTAACAGCTTGCCCTGTCCCGGTGCAACGAAATTTTGCTCTAAAATCCCGGCTTTTGATATCTTGTTCGGAAAACCGGTCGCTTTCCTGCGGCGCTTATCAAGCTACTGCGCGCAGGGATTTCAAACGAGAATTCGCCCTCAGGAATCGCGCCGGGCGCTTTTGCGATTCAGCTCGATTTGGATGGCGCTTTCCAAAGCCTTGATGGTGTCATTGTCGCTGCGGCCGTTAGACAAATAATGTTGCGTGAAAACGGCATTGATCTGTTCCCGGTTTTGGAACGGCAGATCGAGTTGCAATACGGTTTTATAAACTTTCATCGCATTTTCGTCGCGCCGGCCGGAAAGCAGATAGATGTTGGCGAGCGCGGGGTATAACTCGACGCGCGTCGGTTTTTGCGTCAGCATGCGCTCATAAATACGCGAGGCGCCAGGAAAATCGCCCATCAACAAGTGCAAGCGTGCGCGCACTGAAGGCGAGAATATGAAAATGAATAAAAACGGCAACACAATGGCGGCCAACACAGCGCCGGCCGTGGTCAATATTTTGCGTGTATCGTTGCTGACATCAACGCTGGCCATTTCCGCGCTGGCAAAGCTCAAATTCATGCGCGCTTGCGCCAATAAACGTGCCACTTCGCTGTTGTCGGGCGAGAGAATTCGAAGCTTTTCCAGCGTAACAACTGCCCGTTTCCAGTCGTTTTGCTGCAAAAATTTGAGCGCGGCATAATAAAGTGAATCAACCACGGGAGAAGCGGTGCGCGGTACGGCCTGCGGAATTGCGGAGAGCCGTTGGCTTTGAATTTCGCTTTCGACTTGCGCCAACAACGCCGCCACTTCACGATAGTTGGGATCGAGCTTGCGCACTTTTTCGAACGCAACCAGGCAACGGCCCAAATCGCCGCGGCGCATGGCGCTCAAACCCTCGGTGTAATAACGCGCCAGAATTTCATCGGTATTCTCCTGATCGAGCCGTTTCTGCGATTCCTGCAACCGCTGGCGCGCCTCGCTAAAGTCGGGCTTCAACTCCAGGGTTTTCTCGAACGAGGCAATCGCGCCCAACCAATCACTCACCCGGAGAGCGGCCAAACCCTCGGTATACTTTTGTTCGGCTTCCAGTGCAATTTGTTTTTCGATGAGACGGCGTTGCACGGTTTGCAAGCGCATGCGGGCGTCTTTGTAGTTTGGAGATTGCTGCAACAGGTTTTCATAGGTTGCCGCCGACATTTCCAGATTGTTGGCGGTTTCATAACCCAACGCTTGCAAGTACAGATCTTCGATAGCCTGCTCGGCCGTCTTAACCGGCTGGCTCACGCTCGGTGCGCCGGCTTGTGTCAACGTGGTTTGTGAATCAGAAAGTTGCGGTTGCAGGGGAGGGGCAGCCTCTG
>SZPB01000065.1 GCA_030263535.1 Cytophagia bacterium CHB2 | reverse complement strand
TTTTTATACTGCCCAAGAGCTATTGACGAATGCTCTGATGCGCGCGGCCATCGACTATCCCGATCTTTTTCCTCCGCCGCATAATGCCGGCCGTCTCGGCAGCGCGCTCCGGCCGACACATTCATTCCATTTGCCGGAGACGGATTATGTGAGCGCCTTTGACTGGCCGTTTTTCTTGCAAGAGGTGTTCGGCGCGCTTGATACGTTGCTTCATCATACACCGCGCATGGTTTCCGTGGCGCATGCGCGCCGGTTGCTCATCCTCGCCAAATACTTGATGGCCGAATTGCACATCAAGCGCGTTGCTTACAAGCTGTTAAAACCGAATCCCATTACACCGCGCGATTTGCCGGCATTGCTGGAGGCTGCGGAATTCATCCCGGCAGAAAAAACGTTGAATGATCACTTGCGCCGGCTGGAAAAAAGTGAAATGGCCTATTCTCTGGCGGAAGATTTATTGCCCGGATTGCAAAACTTTCTCAGCATCATTCTATGTTTTTATGCCCTACCCTCGCCGGAGCTGGCGCAGTTTTATCGATTTTGGCTGGGCAAGCAGATTCCGATGGAGGGCACGCGGCCCATCGAAAAATTTTCCACCGTGGGTCGTAAGCTGGATTATTTGAAATTCATGCAAAGCCTGCCCTTGCCGGCGCAAGCCGAGGGCAAAAATAGGTTCCTCTTCGTCTCTGCCGCAGAACAATCGGAGTTGTTGGTTTATCACAACGAATTGTCGGCTTTTGACAATAGCTCTGCCGCAGCCGCGGATAATCCAACTCCCCTGGATTTTCTGGAACTACTGCAACGCATTTCTTCGGCAACGTTGTGACAACGCACTCGCCTTGTGACCACGTCCACATTTTTCAGCCGTACTTTATATGAACTTTCCCGCCTAAGAATAATATAAGAGTTACGAAACTCGACAGCGCGCCTTCTCCTCCAGTGTTCGAGTTGATATCCTCCCACTCGCTAAAATCATCGTCTTCTTCAGGCGATGTTGTTGCATATAAAAATTCAGAAGCCGGTTCTGCCTGCGCGCAATGGCGTTTCTCATGTGGCGGCAAAATTGCATGCACAATCGGGACTCTAATTCGCAACGCAATAATTCCCATGTTGGTTGTGTACATTTTTGTCAAGGAGGCTGCACTATGCGGACATCCGATCTGATCCTGTTGCTTTCGCTTCTGGATGGAAGCGAGTCGCCCTCCCCTGCCATCAGTGGAAGACGCAGCCCGCTCAGGGGGATGTGGAGGCTTCTCAAATTCGTCTTTTTCCTGTTTCTGCTGATTTGGTTTCT
The DNA here is from genome assembly GCA_030263535.1 of Cytophagia bacterium CHB2. Taxonomy (NCBI): domain Bacteria; kingdom Pseudomonadati; phylum Bacteroidota; class Cytophagia; species Cytophagia bacterium CHB2. Next base: position 20,509 of record SZPB01000065.1, on the reverse strand, counting down.
GCTCAGCCAGGATTTTTTTCGTGTTGAAATGAAGCCGATCTTGCACAGCAGTAACAGCGTCCATCCCGCAGCGACGCGCTAAGCTATTCACGTTGTTTAATCGGGCACTTTGCCAGGGAGCATTATGTTCTTGGACCTCTTTCCCTCAAATCGAGAGCATGAGGTGGAACTGCTTCTGACGCTGAAGGCAAAATTGTATGATGGGTCCATACTCACCATGCACGCTGAGGATACACCGCTGACCTTCAAAACGGCTACCGGCAAATCGAAAATTGCGCTGCGCAACGTCGTGAGCATGAAGAATATCTCGCACGTTGTGACGCTGCGCGAAAACCTATGGGCCAACCGTTTTGAAATCGAAATCATTAATGGCGGCAAGTTGATCGGCGTGCCGAAATCGCCGCGAGCCATTCATCTTTGCAACAATGGCGCCTTCTATACGCGGGGCGGGCTACAGTTGTGGGAGATTGACTGGCTTGAAGTCGAGCGATCACACCCCAAAAATTTTACCAACTGCTGAAAGACTTCCTCCCCTCATGTTGAGACCGCGAAATTCCGCGCCAGGCCGGCGCGGGTTTCGTGGTCTTGTCAGACTTCAGGAGTCATGATCATGGCGCAAAGCATTCTCCTGCAAGAACACGGCAATCTGCGGCAGGAATTGCATAATTTAAAAAGCTGCCAAATCACGTTCTTTAGCCTGGCCATCACGTCAACAGGGTTACTGTTGGGGCTGGGCAGCCATTTTATTTCCGAGCGCGTGCCGGCCTCGCTCATTTTCCTCTCGCCGCTGGTTATCATTCTGCCGTGCTGGTGCATTTTCTTTGATAAGGCGACGACCATTACCCGCATCGTCGGGTACTACAGAGTTCTGGAACAAATGATCATTTGCAGCACCAATCCCGCTCCAAACTATATCGGCTGGGAATCCGCGCTCGCAAAAGTTCGCGACGACCCCGCACGCGGCAAAGCCGCGATCCTGCTCTCGCACACGTATTGGATCATAAGCTGGTTTACTTTCGGAACGCTGGCGGCGCTTTGTCTCACCATTAGTTGTGTGACTTTTTACGCCGGCCTGCAGAAATACCCCATTCTCACACAGAATATCGTCTCCCCCTCCATTGTGCTGGCATTCGTGCTTTCGTTTATTGCTTTTGGGTATACGAGTTACCTGGCGTATCACTTATCGCTGGGCAAACATTCGTATAATCACCACGAGCTGCGGTGGCGCGAAATACTCAGAGTTGATCGGCCGTAGTCGTTTCATTGCGAATTGATAATTAATGATCCTCCGCAATCCCCGACAATCTTTTCTTCATATTCAAAACGCGATACTGCTCCAAAATCTTGATCGTCTTCTCGATCGGCAACTCCTCCAGCTCATGTCCGTCTCTCCCCGAAACGGTTGTCGCCGTGAACATCGAATTATAAACCGCTTCTTCCGTTGCTTCCACCACCGCGAGAAACAGCGGCGACATGGCATCGTTGTGCAGCTCTGGCACAACCTGCGTGCGCGCCTCCGGCAGTTGATGCGGAATGCGATAGGCGGTCGAAAATGCGATGACATAATCGCCGCTGCCATTGGCCATGAAACTGCCGGTGCGCGCCAGTCCCAGCACCGCGCGCTTCGCCAGCCGCTTGAGATTGCGCGGCGACAGCGGCGCATCGGTCGCAACCACGATCATGCACGAACCGTCATCTTGCGGCTTCGCGACGCGCTGGCTCAAATAAAATTTGCCCAACTCGCGGCCTACCGGCGCACCGTTGATGGTGAGGATGCCGCCAAAATTCGATTGCACCAACACGCCAATCGTATAACCTCCGAAATCTTTTGGCAGTTTGCGTGAGGAAGTTCCAATCCCGCCTTTGAAGCCTAAACATTGTGTGCCGGCGCCCGCGCCGACATTACCTTCGCTCACTGCGCCAGGCGTGGCGGTTCGCAGCGCTTGCAAGACATGTTCTTCCTGCACGTGCATGCCGCGAATATCATTCAGCCAGCCGTCATTCGTCTCGCCAACAACGGCGTTCACCGACATTGCCCCTTCATTCCCGGGCAGCGAGAGCGTGTATTTCACCAGCGCTTGCATGGCAACCGGCACGCTCAAGGTGTTGGTCAAGGCGATCGGCGTTTCCAGCGTGCCCAATTCTTCCACCTGCGTGGAGCCTGCCAGCTTGCCGAAGGCGTTGCCGCAATAAATCGCGGCCGGAACTTTTTCTTGAAAGAAGTTGCCGCTGTGCGGCATGATCACGGTCACGCCGGTGCGAACCGAGTCGCCTTGCCCAAGGGTGTGATGCCCGACTTTGACGCCGGCAACATCAGTAATCGCATTCAATGGCCCGGCGGGCAAAATACCAACCTCAACGCCGGCTTCGCGCGCTCGTGGGCGATTCGAGCTTTGTTCTGCCGCGATTAAAACGCCGGCAGTGATAACCGCGAACAAAATCACAACGGCGAAGGGATTCCCGCCAATCAACTGAAACATATGCTTCCTCCTGGGTTCGACAAGTTCACTAACGTTGCATGAGTGATTTCCAGCTTGCAGGTTGCTCGACTTTTTTGCATCTTTGTAACAAATAAAATCTGCGAGAATAGCGGAACTCAAATGATCTACCGTACACGCCCGGCTTGGCGCCGGCAATGGGGCGCGATGTTCATTGCGCTTATTTTTGTGGCCGGCATTTTGGCGGTGCTTTATGAGGCTTACACCTCCCACGACACCGCCAATTTGAGCACCTCGCTCTACTTATTTCTCGCACCGCTTGTGGTGATCGGCGTGATTATGTTATACCGGCATTTTGCATGGCGGTTTACAGTGGAGCACGGAAATATTGAAAGCCGGCATGGCTATATTGCGCGCGAAATCAAATCCGTGCGCGTCGATGACGTGCGCAGCATCAACGTCACGCAGACGTTCTTGCAGCGGTTGCTGGGCATTGGCAACATCGAATTTGGCAGCTCCGGAACCGCAGGTATCGAGGTGGTCTTCGAGGATGTGGCCGATCCCATGAGCGTCAAGGAAAAAATTCAACAAATGATATAACCCTTGTCCACCCGCCAATACCGCTGTCCGTTGAATTTTGTCGATAAAAGATAACACAATGGCGGAAAGAGTCAACGCGCAGGACCAGCATTATGCCCTTTCAAACTCTCGGCGATTTTGCCCGCCATCTGGAATCCCTCGGCGAGTTGCATCGCGTCAAAACCGAAGTCGATCCGGAATTGGAGATCACGGAAATTGCCGTGCGCGCGCTGCTGGAAAAACGCCCGGCGCTGCTCTTTGAAAACGTCAAAGGCGCAAAATTTCCGCTCGCCATCAATTTGCTCGCGAGCGAGCGCCGCATCGAATTGGCGCTCGGCAAGCATCCTGACGAGCTTGGCGAGGAGTTGATTCATTTCGCGGAAGCGGCGATGCCGCCGAAGCCGAGATTGATCTTCGATCATTGGCCGATGGTGAAACGCTTTCTCGCGGCGCGGCCCAAGCGAGGCAGCAACGCGCTCTCGCAGCAGGTCGTTGCCGAACCGCAGCTCTCGCATTTGCCCATTCAAAAATGCTGGCCGGAGGACGGCGGCCGTTTCATCACGCTCGGCCAAGTATTCACCTACGATCCGCGCGACGGCAAGCGCAACGTCGGCATGTACCGCATGCAAATTTATGATGAACGCACCACCGGCATGCACTGGCAAATTCAAAAAGGCGGCGGGTTTCACTATTATCAAGCACAAAAACTCGATCGTGAGTTTGAGATTGCCGTGGCCCTGGGCACGGATCCCGCATTGTTGTTGGCAACGATTGCGGCGTTGCCGGAAGGCATCGATGAAGTCATGTTCGCGGGATTTCTGCGCAGTGCAGCAGTACCGATGACGCGCGGCAAGTCAATATCAATAGCTGTGCCGGCGCATGCCGAATTCATTCTCGAAGGAGTCGTGCCGCTCAACGAGACGCGCCTCGAAGGGCCATTCGGCGATCATTTTGGCCATTATTCGCATGCCGCCGATTTCCCGGTTTTTCATATCAAAAAAATCACGCATCGCCGTGAAGCGATTTATCCCTGCACGGTGGTCGGCAAACCGCCGATGGAAGATAAATTCATCGGCGACGCGACGCAGCAGATTCTCGGCCCGCTGGCGCGCTTGATTCACAAAGAGATCAAAAGCGTGTGGGCTTATTATGAGGCCGGCTTTCACAATTTGCTGGTCGTTTCCGTCGAGCAGCGTTATCAGAAAGAAGCGATGAAATCCGCGCTGGGCTTGATGGGCACGGATCAACTCTCATTGACGAAATGCATCGTACTGGTTTCCGATCATGTGAATGTGCGCGACTGGAAATCGGTTTTGCGCGAGATCAAAATGAATTTCGATCCGCATTATGATTTTGTGATGATTCCCAAAGTGCCGCTCGACACGCTGGATTTCACCTCTTTCAAAATGAATCTCGGCAGCAAAATGATTTTGGATGCGACGGTGAAGGCGAGACGGGGGCACGGGGAGAGCGGCAGAACCGGGGAAAGGGAGAAGCTGGAAAATGTTTTGGCGCGGTTGCCGCGGGAATATCCCGCGCTTAAAGAAGCCCGCCTTGATGATGAAACACTAATGCTGGTGAAGGTTGCCAGTGAAGGCCGGAAGATCGTTGAAAGCCTAGTCAAAATTCCGGAGTTGAGCGGATTAAAAATTATTGCCGCCGTGAGCGAAGATGTTGATTTGCACTCTCAAGAGAGCTACATTTGGGGCGTGTTCACGCGCTTTGATGCGGAACGCGACGTCATCTTCAGCGAACAGTCGTTGATCGGCATCAGCCCGATTTATCGCGGGGTGATGGGCATCGATGCGACCTGGAAGCCCGGCTATCCCGGCCCGCTGGTCATGCCAGGAGAGATTCGCGAAAAAGTCGATAAGAGATGGGAGGAATATTGGCGATGAGAGCAACGCCGTTTTGATCTGCAAAAAATGTTGAATTCAAATTTGTTGCAGGCATTTTCAGAAACAAAATTTTTTGCCACTGATCTACACGGATTTCTGAGATTTCTTAAAGGAAACTTTTCTTAGATATACAGAACAATCAGTGAGAATCCGTGCTTATCCGTGGCTAAAGAAAAAGTATCCGGTAGTGAGAATACCGGATAGCAGTTGAATTGATTAACGAGAGAAGAATCAATCATGTCATTCATGTCTGAAATCAAATTCCACGACAAGAAACTCCTACCCATTTGGGAGAAAATCCAAGCCGGCGAGCGCCTTGCGCTGGAAGACGGTGTCACCATGCTGCAAAGCGATGATCTGCTCGCGCTGGGCAAAATGGCGCATGCAGTGCAGCGCGAAAAAAGCGGCGACGCGGTTTACTTCGTTGTCAATCGCCAGGTCAATCCCACCAACATCTGCGTACTGTCATGCAAATTTTGCGATTTTGCCGTGAAGATGAAAGATGAGCGCGCCTATGCCATGACCATGGAACAGGTTCTTGGCAAGCTCAATCACGATCTGCATGAAGTCCACATTGTCGGCGGCTTGCATCCGGACTGGCCGTGGGAATTCTATCTCGACATGATGCGGCAAATCAAAGCAAATTTCCCAAAAATCGATATCAAGGCCTGGACCGCGGTCGAGATCGATTTCTTCTCCAAGAAATTCAAGCTCTCAATTCACGAGGTTTTGCGCCAACTCAAGGAAGCCGGCTTATGCACCATGCCCGGCGGGGGCGCAGAAGTTTTTTCGGAGCGCGTGCGGCGGCGGCTGTTCAACCAAAAAATCGGTGAAAAGCGCTGGCGCGAAGTGCATCGTGCGGCGCACGAGCTGGGCATCCCGACGAACGCGACCATGCTCTACGGCCACATCGAAACGCTGGAGGAGCGCGTCATGCACTTGATCAAAATGCGCGAGCAACAGGATGAGTCGCACGGGTTTCTGACCTTCATTCCGCTGGCCTATCAGCCGGGCAACAACGGCGTGGTCGATCGCTATACTTCGGCAGTCGACGATCTCAAAACCATTGCCGTGTCCCGCCTCATGCTTGACAATTTCCCGCACATCAAAGCGTATTGGATCATGCTCACGGCTGAAGTCGCGCCCATCGCGCTGCACTTTGGCGCGGATGACATGGATGGCACGGTGGGCGAAGAACGCATTGCGCACGCGGCCCATGCCACCAGCCCGGTAACGCTGGCCAAAGAGCATATCATCAACCTGATTCGCAGCGGTGGAAAGATTCCGGTGGAGCGCGACATCCTCTACAATCCCATCGCCGTGCACGCGCCACATGCGATCGGCAAAATTCCTTATCTGAATTGTGTGCCATTTTATCGCGAGTTCGAGCCGCTGCGCGTCAAGCAAGTGCCGATGTCGCCCAATCAAATGGGGCGTTTGGCGCAACACAAGTTCATCGAAGGCGGCCCGCTTTCGTTAATGGATTATTTTCGCGTCGAAAAAGACTATGAGATGCTGAATTACGGTATTGCGGTAAAAGATCTCGCGCGCAGCGTCATTTTATACTCCAATTTCAAGTGGCGTGAGCTGGAAGGCAAGCATATCGGCGTCACCGCGTATACCTCGACTTCAATTGAATTGCTCAGAGTTATTCTGCAGCACAAATACGGTGTGAGGGCACAGCTCGAGCGTTTGCATACCGTTTTTCAAGCACAAGAAGCCGGCCGCTTCGATGCCGCGCTCGTCATTGGCGACGAGGCTTTGCGGCGTGCGCAGTCCGGCCTGGCAGGCTTTCAACATGTTTATGATCTCGGCCATGAATGGCACGAGTGGACCGGCCTGCCGTTCGTCTTCGCGGTGTGGGCGATTCAGCGCGGCATTGAACAACAACATCGTACCGAGTTGATCGCTGAACTCGAACGCGCCGCGATTAGCGCCGATCAACGCCATCCCGGGTTGGGGCAGACTCATGGCAAACGCCTTGGCCTCACCCAGGCGGAAGTGCATGCTTATTTCGACGGCTTTTTGTATCGCCTGGGCGCGCGCGAGCATGAGGCAATTCAAAAATTTCGAGAATACCTGACGGTACATGAGCCGAATGCTTTGCCAATTGGATAAGAACACTTGCGCTTCACGCCGTCATTCTTTTTTGAATACTGTTGTGATTCCGGCTCCTTGCCGGACGCTGGTAGCGCCGGCAATCGTTTGCCAGGAGCTGGTTTTCTCAAAGTTTTTTTAATATTACCGGAGGTCATTTATGAAGCCCAATGTCGGTTCCCTCGACAAAGCCGTGCGGCTGGTTCTGGCGCTGGTTTTCTTTAGCCTTTATTTTGTGCTCGACGGCAATCTGCGTTTTCTGTCCCTGATCGGATTGATTCCGCTGCTTACCACGCTGGTGTCCTGGTGCCCGCTGTACGCGCTTTTCGGTTTAAATACGTGCGCCGTAAAAAAGGTCGGCAAAGCCTGACAGATTTCCGAGGTTCATGCGCAGGCCGTGCGGTAAGCATACGGAAAAGGGATTGCGGTAATGCACGATAACAACATTGCTCTCGGCCTGCGCGCAAACTGGCGCCAATTCACGCTGTTGGTCCTGATCAACGGCTTTGTTGGCGCCTTGGTGGGCTTGGAGCGCACGGTTGTTCCGTTGATTGCTGAAAAAGATTTTGGGCTGGTCTCAAAATCGTTAGTCCTCTCCTTTTTGGTCAGCTTCGGCGTTGTCAAGGCGCTGGCCAATTTGCTGGCCGGCCGTTGGTCGGATCACGACGGCCGCAAGCCCATCCTCATACTCGGCTGGTTGATCGGCCTGCCGGTTCCCCTGCTCATTATTTTTGCGCCAAGTTGGAATTGGATCGTTTTCGCGAATGTCCTGCTGGGCATCAATCAAGGCCTATGCTGGTCAACCACCATCATCATGAAGATTGACTTAGTGGGCCCGCAACAACGCGGCTTGGCGATGGGTTTGAACGAGTTTGCCGGCTATCTTGCGGTTTCGCTTACGGCCTTGGCGACCGGCTATTTGGCGGCAACGTACGGTTTGCGCCCGGCGCCGTTTTACCCGGTGTTATCTTTGTGGTGCTCAGCTTGCTGTTTTCGATTTTTTTCGTGCGCGAGACGCAAGCTCATGTTCAGCAGGAAGAGCAGTTGGCTGCAGCCAATCTCCCCCAGGAACAGAAACCATCTTTTGCCGAAATCCTTCTGCTCACAAGCTGGAAGGATCGCGCGCTTTTCTCAGCCAGCCAGGCCGGCTTGATCAACAATCTCAATGACGGCGTGGTGTGGGGATTAATTCCCATTTTTCTTGTCGGAGCAGGCTTGTCGCTGGCTCAGATCGGCATTGTTGCTGCGGTTTATCCCGGAGTATGGGGCATCAGCCAGCTTGCCACCGGAGTCCTTAGTGATCGTTGGGGAAGAAAGGGAATGATCGTTGCCGGCATGTTCGTGCAAGCTGTGGGCATAGGCTTGTTTGTCATCGGCAAGAGTTATGCGACATGGCTTGCCGGCGCGACGCTCTTGGGGTTGGGCACGGCGTTGGTTTATCCCACGTTGTTGGCGGTGATTTCAGATGTCGCAGCGCCGTCATGGCGCGCTTCAGCAGTCGGGGTTTATCGTTTGTGGCGGGATGGAGGGTATGCCGTAGGCGCGCTCGCGGACTTTTTTAACATGACAACCGCCATTGCCGTAGTTGGGGGCTTGACTTTCTTGTCCGGTGTAATTGTCGCGGGAGTGATGTATGAGACCTTGCCCGAGAAACGGCTGAAGAGATAAAAGGGCCATCGCATCAACGTCTGCGAATTGGGATCGAGATTTCTGCCGTCACTCCGGCACAGCGTTTTCGCCGATTGAATTTGACAAAATTATTCAGCCACGGTCCGCCGTGGCTGAATAATTTCGGACTATCGCTTTTGTTGATCTAAATTCCTCGGTGGAGCATGCGCGTGTGGCAGCCTATTCTCGCGCCGGGGTATTGGGTGTTTTCACATAGACCTCATGAAGCGCCAGCTCACAACCAACGCTTTCCAGCTTCACCACATCATCAAGATTCTGATATTCGGAGTACAACCACGTCCTGTCGCTCTGTCGCACGAATTGCTCGACGCGAACCGCATCGGGAGTGATCAAGATTTATTCTGCCAGTGATTCGATGAACTGATAGTGCTGAAACTTTCTGCCGCGATCATAAGCCTCGGTTGAGTTGCCATGACAAATCCTCCGTGCTGCTCGATTCCTGCAATTCTCCCAAACAAATAGACCCTCCGCGAGGCTTACTTGCCTCAAATCACCACCGCATCGCAGCGCTCGCCCAGGTAAAGCCGCTGCCGAATGAAGCCAAAACCACGATATCGTTCTCCTTGATCTTGCCCTGTTCCAGCGCTTCATCGAGCGCAATCGGAATCGAGGCTGCCGTGGTGTTGCCGTAGCGTTGAATATTGCTGAAGACTTTTTCCGGCGGCAGCCCCAGGCGTTCGGTCACCGCTTCCGTGATGCGCAAATTCGCCTGGTGAGGAATGACGAGCGCGACTTGATCGAGCGTGAGTTGATTTTTCTCCAAAGCTTCCAAGATGACTTTGGGGAATTTTGTGATAGCATGCTTGAACACTTCGCGGCCGTTCATTTGCGGAAAGCAAGAACCATCGGTGAGTATGCCGTCATACAAACGCGGAATTTTGCGGCTGCCGGGATTCTCTGCCCAGAGTTCTTCCGCATAACGTCCGTCAGCATGCAAATGCGTCGACAACAGGCCGCGTCCATTCTCGCTTGCCTCCAGCACCACGGCGCCTGCGCCATCGCCGAACAGCACGGCAATATGCCGCCCGCGCTCGTTATACTCCAAACCCGTCGAATGTATTTCCGCGCCCACCAGCAGGATGCGTTGGTATTGCCCCGCGCGAATGAACGCATCGGCGACCGACAGGCCGTAAACGAAACCGGTGCATTGTGTGCGCACATCGAGCGCGCCAATGCCGGGCACGCCGAGCTTGCGTTGCAACAAGCAGCCCGAGCCGGGAAACATATAATCCGGGCTGAGCGTGGCAAAGATGATGAAATCAATATCGCCCGGTTGCAAGCCGGCGCGGTCGAGCGCGATCTTCGCCGCTTCGTAGCCGAGATCGGATACGCCGATTTCTTTATCGACAAAATGCCGTTGTTGGATGCCGGTGCGTTCACGTATCCATTCATCACTCGTGGGCACAAGCTTGGTCATATCATCATTCGTCATGACTTTTTCCGGCACGTAGCGGCCGGTGCTGATAATACGGGATCGTATCATGATGTTCTCCTCTCAACGCCAATTGGTTCGGATGGTTTAGGCTCGACAAAGCGCGCAAAGATTTTGGGATAGAGCACGCGCGTGGCGATGGCATAGGCAACGAAAATGTACAGCCCGCCGATGATCAAATCAACGATATAATGTTGATTCAAATAAACCGCTGAAAACCACACGCCCAGCGGATAAATCATCATCAAGCCAAGATAGCGCCGGAATTTTTTATAAGCGAAGAAAATTATCACGATCGGATAGGCGCCGTGCAACGACGGAATCGCGGCAAAGTGATTGGCGTTAAACGAATCCCACAAGGTCGTGAAGAACTTCACGCCGAGAAGGCGGTCGATATCGATCATGCGCCCGGCGCTGGTTCCCCAAAAACTGGAATTCGGTTCAGGCTGGCCGAAGCCGTAATTGTACACGTACCACGGCGGCGCCGCCGGATAAAGCATGAAGGTGGTGAGCGCCAGTAAATTGAGTGTGGCAAGGGTATAGACGAATTTATAGAACATCGGGCGATCGTTGGTGGTATGCCAGAAAATCCAGCCGAGCACCAGCGGCAGGGCAAAGTGCATGATGTAGAAATTCCCGGTGAGCAAGTCGATCGCCGCTTTCAGCCAGCGCAAATCCGCATCAAAACGCAATTTTTGAATATCGAATGGCGGCATCTCCACGCCCGGCAGCCACCCGAAAAACCAGTGTTCGAGGCGATACGGCTCGACGACGTGAATCGTGCCGCGCACCGTGTCGGCAATGCCGCGCATCATGTCATATGCCACCCAGAATAAAATGAACGGCAGCCAATCGATGAGAAAACGCTTGGCGCGTTCCTTGCCGAGTACGAACGCAAATACCACCAACGCAAAAAATAAATGATCGGGACGGACGCGAATGAGCTGGCTGATGAGAATGAGATAGATCAGCACACCGAGGAAGATATACCATTTCCAGCGCTGATCGGGATGCTGCAAATGCTCGCGCCACTGCGCCCAGCGGGAAGGGGGGTTATCGGAAGAAGGCGAATAGTTGTGATCAGCAGGCGGCGGCAACAGCCTCTCCATTTAATGATTAAATTGATGTTCGTCGTCGCGCACCTGGCCCTCGCGCAGCAATTTCAAGGCATGCGGCAAAACCGGCAGCACGACTTCCAAATTCTCCCGTGCGCCTTTGGGGCTGCCGGGAAGGTTGATAATCAGCGTGCGGCCGCGCACACCGGCTACAGCGCGGGAGAGCATGGCGTAGGGTGTTTTTGCCAGGCTGGCGGCGCGCATGGCTTCTTCAATGCCGGGCACGCGTTGATCGATGACGGCAAGCGTCGCATCCGGTGTGACATCGCGACTGCCCAGCCCGGTGCCGCCGGTCGTTAAAATCAAATCGGCCTGCTCATCGTCAGTCAAATGAATCAGTTTCTCCACGAGTTGCGCGGCCTCATCCGCCAGCACGGTTAGCTCGAAAACGGGCAAACCGGCTTGCGCGAGCATGTCACAAATAATGCGGCCGCTTTCATCCGCACGCACGCCGCTGGCGGCGCGATCGCTCAAGGTAACAACGGCGATTTTGTAAATTATCGTGCTCATGGGTATGACAATAAAAAGATTTCAGCCTCGCTCACCTCTTGCGGCTGCCGTTGTCGTGCGCGCGATTGCCATGCCGATTGCGTGAGAAAGAAGGTTTAATTGAGAGGTGTATCGAATTCGTCGAACAGTTTTAGGATTTCTTTTGGGGAGGAGGCGGTGAGGAGTTTATCGCGAAATTCGCTGCGACGCAGCAGGCGGCATAGTCGCGCGAGAATTTGTAAATACTGATTGACTTCGTCTTTTGGCGTGCCCATCATAAAAATAAGCTGCACGCCGTCATTGCGCGTTTGGGTGAACGAGATGCTTTGGTTGGTACGCGCAAACGCGATAATTGGTTTTTTGACGCACAGGGTGCGCGTGTGTGGCAGCGCTATCCCTCTCCCGATGCAAGTAGGCTCAATATTCTCTCTTGCGATGACTTCGTTCAAGAAGGTGGCCGGCTCGGCGATGACGTTTTGCTTCGCCATCCTTGCGACCATGGTCTTGAACGCGTGATATTTGTCATCGGCGTCAAGATCGAGAAAGATCAAATTCTCCGACAAATAATCGGACAATTGCACGGGGAAGACTCCAAAGTCCATTTTCATTCGGCAAATGGTTACTTACTTTGTCGTCCTGATATTAACCCTCTTTCCCCAGGGCTTTGCCCAAGATACTTTCCTCACTCCGGCATATATCGTTGGGGATGATTTTAATGTCGTTCTCTCTCCTGCGCGTGATTCGCCGGCGATACTTCCGCCGCTCCTTTGATTTTTCCGGTGAAATATAGCGCTGTGCTGCATAAGAGTCAACTACTTTGTCAACGCTTACATGATCGCAATCGTTGCCGTCGCTTTGGTACTCGTCATCTTGCGCGAGGTAATCGTCCGGCTCTCACAATCAGGCCGCGGCTATTTTTGCGCAATGGCATAAAGCGCTTTGTAGCTGCGCAGGTAAATGACGCCGTTTGCCGGCGCAAGTGAAGCCGAGACGCGCTCCTCGATGGTATTTTGTGCCAGTTTTTCGAATTTTTTTCCAGCCTTCACCACCGTGGTCACGCCGTCCGTCGCCATCAAATAAATTTTGCCGTCGGCGTAAACCGGCGAGGCACGATGCCGCTGATTGTGCGTGCGCTCGAGATAATACTGTTCGCCGGTTTTGGCGTCCAAACAAATCAGCACGCCGTTCTCGCGGCACAGATACACCAGGCCGTCATGCACCAACGGCGAGGGCACATCCGGCGTGTTTTCTGTCAAGCGCCAATGATAGTCGGATTTGTTTTGGGTGATGTCGCCCGTGGCGTTGGCAGGATTCAAGCCGAGTACCGGCCCATTTTTCGCAGACGGCACCACGATCAATCCGGAAGACGCCACCGGCGAGGCTACAAAGCGAAAAAACGGATTATAATTTTGTTTATTATTCAAGCCGCCGCAGCGCCACAATTCGCGGCCATCTTTGAGATCGTGCGCCACAACATAATCCGATCCGTGCGTCAACAAAAATTCCTGTTTGCCGAAGCGATACAAAAAGGGGGTGGCATAGGAATGCAGCGACTCTTCGGTTGCATCGGTTTTGCGCGTATGTTTCCAAATTTCGCGGCCGGTGTTTTTATCAAGCGCGAGCACGAGTTGTTCGTTGGTATGCAATAATTGCAGATACAGCCGGTCGCCGTCCAACAACGGCGACGATGACATGCCGTGATACATGCTGAAGGGCTGATAACGTTTCTGCAAATCAAAGCGCCAAATTTCATTGCCCTCGAAATCGAAACAAGCCAGAATGCCCGTGCCGAATTTCACCCAAACGTATTTGCCATCGGTCGAGGGCGAGGGCGAAGCGGCATTGCTCTCATCTTGCCGAATCTCGTAATTTCCGCTGCCCAGTGTTTTCTGCCACAGGATTTTCCCGTCGGTATTCAAGCTCATCAACACCAGAGAAGAGCCGCTGGTGGCCGTCAAAAAGATGCGATCCCGCCAAATGATCGGCGTCGAAGGCGCCGGGCCGGGAAGCTCGACGCGCCATTTGATGTTCTCGGTTTTGCTCCAGCTTGCCGGCAAGCCGGTTTCCGTGCTGGTGCCGTCATTGCGTGGTCCACGCCAGCGCGGCCAATCCTCAGCCTGCGCTTTCGTTATGAAATTGCTGAAGGGAATGAGACAGCCAAAAGAAAACAGCCAGAATTTTGACAGTGAACGCATCGTCGCCACCCTTTTTGGTTGTTCCGCTTGAATAGTCTATGAAATATTCCACGCCGCAATATATACAAGAAATTTCCCGAAGCAATACCATTGAAGAAGACAATTGTGGGGAGGAATTGTTCAACTGGCTTCGACGGAGATCGGTCATTTTTCTAAAAAAAGCACACATGGCGTAGGGTTCTGAATCCCAAATCGCCAACTTCCTAGACGCGCGTTTTGAGCAGGCGAATTGATTTTCACAAATCTTGTAGACTTGTATCTTCGAATCATTGCGCACAAAATTAAAGATGGTTCTCAATTTACTGGTCCCGTAACGAATGCGAAAAGGGCTCGACAATTGACCGGACTCACCGCGGAACAAAACAGATTCTCAAAGAATCCGTCAGCATCGTGGACAAACAAGATGTCTAATTCGCAGCCAGCCGTCTCGATCCGCTAAGGTTGCGCGGCCATGGGTTTAACAGCGCCTGTCAAATTATTCTTATCCTGCGGCTGTCGCAGACGGGTAATCATTCGCAAACCTGTCTGGAACCTTCGTCCGGTTTTGAGGAGCCACTGCTCCAAAAAACGCTTGCATAAATAGAGAACAAGGGTTAGACTTCGCCGTGTGAACAGATTTTCCAGGCTTGAAGAGGGTGAGTGATGGCGTTTTGGTGATCCCCCGGGTTTTGAAATTAGATGCGGCCCCATCTGCAAACCGGCTTTCCTGTTCGCAAAATCACATTGTGCACGAATGGTTTTCATGTGAAAGGCTAAAATGGCAGAACAAGAATTGCGCGCGATCATTTGCCCGAATTGCGGCAAACTCGTCAGCGCCAGAGCCGAGACGTGCGTCTATTGCGGCTACAAAAATCCCGGCTTGTGGGGCGTTGGGCCAAAGCTTCGCCAACTTTTTCAAAATTTCGGATTCACACAAATCGTCACAACGGTTTGTGTCGCATTGTATGTGTTGGCCTTGTTGTTGAATCCGAGCGCGATATTTCGCCCACGCGGCGGCGGCCTCATCAGCATGCTGCTCGGCTTTCTCTCGCCAGACGGCGCCATACTTGACAGGATGGGCATGACTGGCCTGGCTGCCATTCTCGACGGGCGTTGGTGGACGCTCATCACCGCGATTTATTTGCACGGTTCGTTGCCGCACATCTTTTTCAACTTATTGTGGCTGCGGCAGCTTGCGCCGCCGGTGGAAGAATTGTTTGGCGTGAGCCGTTTGATTGTGATTTTCACTGTATCTGGCGCTCTCGGTTTTGTTGTCTCTTTTATCGTCGGCATTCCCTACACCGTAGGCGCGTCTGGCTCGATTTTTGGACTGTTGGGTGCATTGGTTTATTATGGCCGCAGTCGCGGCGGCACATTTGGCCAGGGTGTTTATAGTCAAGCGATGCAATTTGCCGTTATGATGTTTGTCTTCGGCTTTTTCATGGGCGGGATCGTCAACAACTGGGCGCACGGCGGCGGTTTTGTGGGCGGCTATCTCGCTGCGATGTTGCTGGGCTATTCCGAGAGACAGAAAGAGAATAATCGCATTCAACTTTGGGGAATTGTCGCGCTCGGCGCAACCGCGGTTGCGTTTCTATTTGCGCTGTGGCGGGTCTTATCGGCGTTATTTTGAAAGTCGTTCAGCAGGGCTATAGCAACAGCACACGCGCCCAGGCGGGCTATATTTTTTAAATAGAGCTTCTTTGCTAAGCTATTTTGGCATATATTACCCCTGCACGATCCACAGTATCACCTTTTTTTACCAGCGCAGCCGCGCGGGCACAGGAAAAATTATGCGCGTAGAGAATAGCTCGACCAAGACTCAAGGCAAGATCAAAAAAATCCGGGGGACGAATAGATTTGTAGCGAGGATTTTGCGCCGAGACGAAGTTGTGATTGACCGCAGGACCGGGCTAATGTGGCAGCAATCTAGCTCCACTCAAGCGATGGCCTACCCTATGGCCATGACCTGGGTTCACTATTTGAATAAGTGTGGGTTTGCCGGTTTCACCGATTGGCGGTTGCCCACGCTGGAAGAAGCCTTGACGCTGTTGCAGGATTCTCCCAGCAGTGCAGGGCTGTATATCGACCCGATTTTCAATGCCAAGCAGAGATTGTGGATGTGGACCTCGGAAAGAGGGAATGCGGACTTAGCGTGGTATGTCAATTTTAATTATGGCTACAGCCAATTGAACTGCATCAAGTCCAGCCACAATTATGTTTTCGCGGTGAGGTCACGCGCGTAGTTCCAGCCTCTGGAGATTGGGTTACAACAGCTCGGCTTGTTACTCAAAGCCGCGACGCAGTTCCCCGCCTCCGCCCACCATGCACCAAGAGATCAAGCGGCCATTTTTCTTATAACTACCGCGGTAACATCATCCTGCCACTTCGTTTGATTTCCAAACGCAAAGACGGTTTGGTAAATTACCTCGAGAATCTTTTGTGCGCTACTCTTTTGATGTTCAACAATCAGGTTTTCCAAGCGTGTGAGCCCGAATTCTTCATCTGCGTGGTTACGCCGCTCCAACAAACCGTCACTATACATCACTAAAACGGCGCCTGGTGAGAAGTGTATGAAGGCGCGTTGCAGCGAGATTTCAGGCATCGCGCCGAGAATCGTGCCTGTCGCGTCGAGCTGTTTGACCTGTGCGCCCTGCACGAGCAGCGGCGGCGGATGTCCGGCATTGACATAAAAAATATTGCCGTTGCTTTCGATCTCTCCATAAAACAGTGAGACAAAACGGGTGGACAAGGTGCTGCGGTGAATGACACGATTGAGCTTTTGCATCGCCTCGGCCATTTTCATTTCTTTTTCCACGCCCATGCGCAAGCCGGTCACCACATCACGCACCAGCAGGGCTGCCGGCAGTCCGTGTCCGCTGGCATCTCCCACCGCCGCGCTGAAGCTTTCCTGGCCGAACACTGAAAAATCAAAAAAATCACCACCCACTTCTTCCGCGGGTTGTGAACGCCCGGCGGTTTCGTAGCCCGCAATGTGGGGCGGGCTGTTCGGTAAAAGGCTCTGTTGGATCATTGCGGCCTGCTGCATGGCGTTCGTCATTGCGTCGGCTTGCAGTCGAAAGTTCAACAACGCCCGCACCGCATTCAGGCAAAACTCCACTTCCTCCCGCACCCAGCCACTGGTGAGCGCGAAGACAAAAATCCACCGGCGGTCCGCGTTCCGTATCAGAAATGCTGCCGGCGTCGTGTATTCACGTTGCAAGCTGGCATGCTTATTAATGTTCAGCAACGGATCGTTATAAATATAGCTGCCATTGCTGACCACCAATTGCACGGTTTCAGCGTCCAAAACCGCCATCTTTTCACGATAAGCAGACTCTTGCTGGTGCGGAGCCGTTTTTAAGACGAACTGGTCGTGCACCTCCGCATAGAGACGGCCGTGCGTGAGGTGTAAGTCTTTGGCAAAGGAATTTTCCAATTTCGTCAAAACGGAAAAGAGAAAATGATCTTTTGATCTTCTCTCGTCAATATCCGCCAGCAACGCCGCGAGCTTGCGATAAAGATCTTTGGGCTGAATCAAGCGATCACTTTTCCGTAGTAGTGTCCGGCGCTGGCCGATCTCACTGGTGTAGGTGCGAGCGCATGAACCTTAATCGCGCCCTCAACCATGACGAATTTGGGGCAGATCATCTGGAGCATGGTTTTCACGTTCATGAGCATATTGTTCAAAGCCTCCAACGAGGCGCCGCTCGCGATAATCTTGCCGATGTATTCGTCGTCATCGATCTGCATCACTTGGAGAAAGTCGGGATTCTTTTCGTTGAAGAACGGCTTCATGGTGGAATTGCTGCCATCAAGCTGGTCACGCAGCCGGTCATTGACTTTCAAACCCACAAAAATCGTGTTGCCTTGACTTTGCATATTCTCCTCTAGGCTACTTCTTCAGGGACTTGAGGTTGCACGGAAATCGTCACGACTTGATGTTCAAGCTCGAAGCGAAAATTGATTTTCGCTATTTCCAATAGGCGCAGTTGACAGATCCAGCAAATGTGGTATTTGTACGGCTCATAGGGTAAATCCACCGGTCGTTGCACTTCGTGCAGATAGCACTTGGTTCTAGTTGCTCGTGTTGTGATTGGCATGGAATGATCTCCAGTTGTTATGAACACTCAAGGTTTGGCTGTTAAAAAGTCGTTATAACTCTGACCAGGCTGGGAGGCCTGGGTAAACGTGATTCTGTTGCGACTGGTGCCGCGGCGCTGTGTAAACGGCAAACGCACTTCGGCGTCACCTCATTCCTTTTATTTATCCGTGATCGCGGGCCGGGACTCCCGGATGGCGTCAAGAATAGATTGCTCGCAAGGCTCGTCGATACGTTTCTTGCCCGCCCCAGATTCATACAAAAAGGCGATTTCACCGTGTACCGACAACGTCACGATTTTCAACCGGGGATATTCTGCCAGCAAGTGGCGGCATATTGGGGGTTCCTCCTCGGAATCGAGCGGCGTGACGATGACCACATCCACTTTTGCTGCTCGGGCAGCAAACAAGAGCTCGATTGGGTCAAGCACTTCGCCCACCACTTCCATATCCGGCTGGTGAGTAATGAAGTTTCTGACCACATCAGACAGCATCTTGGGCCGGCTCGCCAACAGCACTTTGATTTTCGCGTGCATAGTTTTCTTTCTGAACAACTGCATCCGTCTGAAAGTCTGGATAGAGTTTCTTCAGACGGCGGAGTCTTATCTGCAACTCAACATCATCAATATCGCTAAGTTAAAGCAGGAATACAATAGATATGTGGGTTCAAAGAAGGTCTATCCATAGGACTATGTCAAAGGTGGACCCTGATTGGCTTTTCGAGATGAAAGTACCAGTACTCATATGTAAAAGTACTCGTACTTCTGGCGGATATTATACAAACTTCGGCTATGCTTCCAAAACCCGATTGAACAGAGATGAATCGATATTCACCTTAGTCAGCAGTTTTTCATGCACCGTCACGGTGATGCGATCGCCGTGCCGCGAAAGCCGGTTCAATAATCGATTCAAATAGAGAAGATGGCTCTCATGAAGCTCTTCGATATGCAGGGTTATGGATGAAGTCGTGCCTTTCAGCAGCTTTTCGAGGTGACGGCCAGCGCGCTTAAAGAATGTCTTGTCCAAAAATCCTTTGAATGAAATTGAGAGATTCGCAGCGGCATTTTTTATCTGGTTGTGAGAAATTTCCAAAACGCCGTGCTGGAGATAACGCTGAAAGGCTCTCTCGATTGACCGCAAATAGCCATGCGCCAAGCGATTGGCCTGGTCAAACTCCTGCACAAAGTGGCGTGTGACATAATCCCGCATCGAAAGCCCGATGATCCAATCTTGGATAACCAGCGGGATGAGCCTCGGTTTGAAATAAGGTATGGAACGAAAGAAGTGGAACATCCGAGTGAAGCCACCCGGCATGAGTCCGTGCACAAAAAACTTTCTTAGAATCCTCAATAAATTGTCTGAAGAGCTTTTCACGCTGTAAACAGGATTGGCGAAGTGCCGGGTCTTATTTTTAATCCGCTCTGCAATATTGCGAGGATGAACCAGGCGATCATAAAGGTCGCGATACCCGCGAATCATCTCTTCATAGGCCATTTGTTTGGGAATGATATTCGTGCCCAACTTGGTATTGTCTGCATGATTTGCATGAAGAATCAGCCGGGCTTCTGCTTTCAGCCGATCATACAGAGGCGTTTTCGGTACAGCCGTGAGCAGTCCAACCATTGCCACTTGAATTTCCGACTGCGTGATAAAATCACGTTGTTTGTCGAACGTCGCCATCGTGTCGTTATCAAAACCGACGATGAAGCCGCCATAGATATCAATGCCATAGGAATAAATTTTCCGGATGGAAGAAAGTATATCGCTGCGGGTGTTCTGAAATTTCTTTGTTTCCTTCAGGCTTTCTGCATCCGGAGATTCAATGCCGATGAAAACCCATTTGAAATTTGCCTCCCGAAAAAGCGCCAGCAACTCATCATCTTCCGCCATGTTCAATGACGCCTCGGTGCCAAAACTAAACCGATAATCATGTTTGTGTTGGTATTCTTTGAGAAACTTCAACAACTCTTTGGCAAGAGGTTTATTCCCGATCAGGTTGTCATCAACAAAGAAGGGGTTGTGAACATTGAGTTGCCGGAGCAGGTCCAATTCTTTGCCGACCTGTTTCAGCGATTTCGTGCGGGGTTTACGCCCGAACATCACGATGATATCGCAAAATTCACAACGGAAGGGGCACCCTCGGGAAAATTGCAGGCTCACAGACCGGTATTTCTGCAAATCCAACAGATCAAACCGTGGAACGGGAGAATCGGTGAGATCGACCATGCCGCTTTCCTGGTAAAGTCGTTTCGGGGTGTTGTTCTGGAAGTCCTGGCAAAACTGTTTCCAAATATACTCAGCTTCGCCGGCCACGACCGTGTTTGCGAGCGGCTCATACAATTCCGGGCACAACGAGGCATAGCTTCCTCCGGCAACGACAAAGTAGCCTTTCTTCTTATACTGTAGTTTGGCAAAAATCAGTTCTTAGACATAGCCAGGTATTGGCTTTGGAAGCTTCCAGGCATTATATTTGTTGTCAACAGATCAATCTCGGAGA
>SZPB01000064.1 GCA_030263535.1 Cytophagia bacterium CHB2 | reverse complement strand
AACAACGTTGGTTTGAATTCTGCCCAAAACGTTCGCGTCGCGCAAATCCTGCCGGATTCGGTGAGATTTTTATCCTCTTCACGAGTTTCAAGCATCAGCGGGGATTCGTTGATTTGGCAAATCGCGGCAATTGCTGCCGGCAGCCAGGATTCGATCACGGTCAATGTTCAGCTTGCCGCGAATGTGCCGCCAACTCTGACAGAGCTTATCAGTTTTGCGAGTTTCACGGCCGATAATGACACAACTCTCGCAAATAATTTCGACACTGATACGCTGCGGGTGATCTCGCAACCGCCTTCGCCAATTTTGCCGCCGCAAATCACTGCGACACCGCCGATGGTGCAAGTGGGGGACAGCGTCTTTATTCGTGTGCAGGTTGAACAGGCTATTCAGAAATGGGATTTGTGGGTTTATTTTGTCACCGGGGCGATTGATTCGAGTTTTGCGGATGGCTTTATTGCCGGCACACCGTTGACCCCGCAAATCTGGTACGATGTGCATCCAGCTTTCTCTGAAACAAAGCTGCTCACGCAAGCGCAGCAGGAACGCATCGAATTCGAGTTGCGCACGGTTGATCTTTTCGGCCGGCCGGCCAGCACGCGCGCCAGCGTGACGGTGCGCGCCGGCAATGCCCTGGTGCTCGACCGCAACGTTTACGAGGCGGAACGCCAAGGCCCGCTGGCAATCAAATTCAGACTCAGTTCGAATCGCGTGGCGCGCCTGGACTTGCTGGATCTCAACGGGCAAAAGGTGACGGAGATCATCCAGGCGCCGTTCAGCGCGGGCTGGAACACGCATTTCTGGAACGGCTTCACGCAAGACGGCCGCAGAGTGGGAAGCGGAGTTTACGTCGTCACATTGCACTCGCAAGATTTTAACGATTGGAAAAAAGTGATCGTCGTCCGATGAAACCATTTCACCAAAATTTTTTTCGGTCAGCACGCATGCGCCGGCATTTGCGCGCGCTGGCTCTCGGCGTATTGAGCGCAGCGTTACTGTCGCCGCCGGAGACACACGCACAAGCACAAACGCTCACCGGTTCCAATTTTCTCAAGCTCGTGCCGGGCGCGCGGCAACAGGGACTCGCGGGGATTGGCGCGGGCGTGATCGATGAATTGCACGCACTCTACGCCAATCCGGGGGCAGCCGGTTTCAGCCGGGAATGGCAATGGGCAGCAACGTATTCAAAAACGATTGCCGAGGCTTATCACGCTTCGCTGATTTACGGCACGCATTTGCGCACGCCCTGGAGCCAGCGCTCGCATTTGAGCTTCGGACTGGGTTATCAAGGCATGCCGGATTTCGACAGCTCGGATGGCGCAGTGGCGCAGGTTTCAGCGAATGATGTGCTGGCGACGGCCGGGTTTGCGCAGCCGTTTACCATTGCCGGAAAAATGTTTGCGCTCGGAGCCAATCTCAAATATTTCCGCAGCAAGCTCGCGCAATACGACGCCGATGCCTGGATGGCCGATGCCGGGTTGCTGTATCGCTCGGCGCGTTTTCGCTTGTTGAAATCGAGCGGGCATTTCTTGAATTACGGCATCATTTCGGCGGGCGTGGGCGTGACGAATCTCGGCAACGATCTCACGTTTCAAACCTCGGGCACGCCGTTGCCGCGCACCTGGCGCGCCGGCATGGCGTTCAATGCCGGGCATCATCAGGGTTTGCAGATACAACTGGCAGCGGATTATCGTCGCGTCCATACCGAACGCGGCGGCGCGCTCAGTTTCGGCACGGAGATTTCATGGGGCCAGATGCTGTCGCTGCGCGGCGGCTATGATTTTCACGATGATTTGTTAAGCCATGTGGCGATGGGTCTGAGCTTGCGCCTGGACGATGGCGCCTCGCCGATTGGCAGCGTGCTGCCCGGGCGCAACAACACGCTGCGCCTCGATCTCGCTGCCATGGAACAAACCGATTTATTCTCACGGCCGTATCGCGGCAGCGTGACGCATTATCCCGTTGGGCCGGAGGGATTCGATTTGCGCAGCCCGGCGCCGGGTTCGATCATCGGCTCCGATAGCGTCGCGTTGGAGTGGGAAGCGACACGAGACCCCGATATGTATGATGACGCAAAATATTTGCTACTGGTCGAGCGTGATAGTTTGAAGTTGGCGGAAACGCTGGCGCTGGCGCAGCGCAGCCGCGACGATTTTTTTCAAGCCCTGGCTAACACGTCTTTCGTGATCAAAGAAAATCTCACGCGTGAGCATTTTCAGCTCAACACTCTGGAGGGGGGAGATTATTTCTGGACGGTCTTGTCTTATGATTCCGATCAACATGTGCGCGCCGCCGGACCGGCAGGCCGGAATATCTGGCGCTTCACGATGCCCGCGCCGCAGCTTGAAATCACCTCAATTACCTTCGACTACGATCAATGGATTACGCAAAGCGATTACCAAGGCATTTTGCGGATAACGTTTGCCAATGCCGGAAAGGGCGCAGCACGCAATGTTCGCTTGGCAATTTATGATTCATTGTCCCTCGCGGCCTTACCTGAAACAAATACTTCGGCGCATGCCGGGAGAAAACTCCTGGCCGATACCACGCTGGCCATGCTGATCAGCGGCGCAGCCGATACCTTGGCCATTCCCTGGCACACCTCCCAAACGGGATTGCACATGATCGCGGGCGAACTTTCGGATGACATTCGGCGCACGCGCCGGGAGGCTGAATTTTATACGATACCAAAGGGCGCGTTCGCCACAAGCGATACCGCCATTTTGATCTCGGAATCGCAAATTACGTATGAAATGCCGCTTGTTCCGGAGATCTGTTTCGATGCCAACAGCAGCGAGGTCAAGCCGGCTTATCTACACAAAGACCTGTTTGAGCCTCCGCTGGTCACGGTGGCGCAACGTCTGCGAACCCATCGCCAACTTAAAATTTATCTCAAAGGCTTTGCCGATCCAAACAGCGGCGAACACCTGGTTGCGCTTGCCGAGGCCCGCGCTGCTGCTGTACGCGATTCGCTATTCGCCTTTGGCGTAAATGCCGATCAAATCGTCATACTGCCGGGAGAAGTTTTGCCGCCGCGCCGCACGCCGGCGAATGCCGACGACGCGCGCTGGGTCATGGAAGAGCGGCGCTACGTCAGGATGTCCACCGACAAAGCGGGCGAAGTGATTGCCTTCCAGCTCGTGCCCTACCATGATGTTGAGCAGCAGTTGCTGCCTGTTGTTTTCGTGAGTTCTATCGCCAGAGCGGTGCCGTTGCAATCCGGTTTGCTGCAAACCACGGCCGGCGGCAGGCATCAGCAATTTGAGCTTGAAATCTTGTCGCGGCAAGGATTCACGCAAGAAATTCTCTGGCAGCGCGGCGAGACAAACATTGATGACGTGGAAAAGCTGGTGGGGGAAAATTTGGCCTACACGTTGCTGATGAACGATTCGCTGGGGCGCACGTTTTACACGCCCCCCGCCGAGGCCTATCTCAGCGTTGAAACGTCGGTGCGGGCACAGCGTGTGGCCTGGCCGTTGCGCTTTAATGCCACAGCGCCGTTGTATGATTTTTATTGGGACGAGCTGATTCCCTACCTCGATCAGATGTTGAACGATCCTGATGTGCGCATGCGTTTCTCCGGGCATGCCTGCGCCATTGGTTCGCAGGAGATAAACATGCGGCTCTCGCAACAACGCGCCCAGGCATTTCAACAAACGTTTTTGACGCGCATCAAGGAGCATTATCCACAATCGTACAACAAAATTATCGAACGTCTCGATGGCGCCGTTGGCCGCGGAGAAGCCCGCCCCATGGGCATAGCCTATCTCAGCGGCAGCATGGTTATTTTGGGAGATAATGAATCACCGCTGGGCCGCAAGCTGAACCGGCGCTTGGAAATTGAATTTTACTATCCTACGAAGCGGGCGAACACGTTAACTGACAAGAGATGAGTCAATTAAATAACTTACTCATTTGGGGAACCGCTAATAAACGCGAATATTCGCTAATTTTAAAATTCGCGTTTATTGGCGTGCATTCGCGGTTTGAGATTTGGGCAAGTTATTTAATCGACAATCCTTAGTGACGCCGAAGATTTTCAGGCAGAGCTTTGGCGGGTGTAAGCATTGTCTTCAGGTTTTTTAATTGTGACTTTTGCATGGGGGAGCCGCAGAAGCGGTCAGACACTTCAGTGCAGCACCACCAGCGAATCGGCATAAACTCTATAGCCAATAATTACGGCGGGATCGGTGAGGCTCACGCCCGTGAGGCAAACGCTTTTTTGTTGCCGATGGGACATGGTAAGAGTTGCGATCGGGGTGTTGGGGTTGAGATTGAGTTTTGCCCAGCTTACCGTGGCAAAAGAACGGCCTCCCCCGGCCATTTGCACAGGCCGGCGATAATAGGCCTGCGCGCGCATCGCAGCATCCAGCAGCATTCCACGAATTTCCTGTTCCTGCTGATTAAACGGAGTATCCCGAAATGCTTCTACGCCGAGCACGAATGCTACGCCGATGATGATCGCTGCCAGAATGAAGGTAAGTAGTTGATAGTTCCCCATTGTCGTCTCTCCCTGTTCGAGCCCTCGAGGTGAATGAGAGTATGATCGAACAATCCGCGCCCGATTTAACCAATCTGAAATAATGGCAAAAATGCCGAACTGCGGAAAAATTTATTGTCAGGAGGGGCTCTCAGAGCATCCGGATTCAGTCGAAACAAACCCCAATTCCCGCTTGCAGAACAGCTTCAAAAACCTCGCCTAACGATTAAAGCTCCTAATCAAAACAGAAGCCATTCTTCGTAGAACAAGAAATTCTTGTAACAACTCAGATCACCGCCCTTCCGTTTGCATTTTCCAACGCAGAAGCCCTTCGAGTCGTGCACGCTCCGAGCGCACAGTTTCAACGCCCAGTTGCGGCGCGAGAATGGCTTCCATTTGCTGATAAAACTGCAAGGTTTGGTTGAGGTGCGCGCGATTACTGCCGCTATCTGCCGTAGCCGAAAGGCTGCGCGCAAGATTGCCGATGGCAAGATAATAATAAGCGGTATCCGGATTCGTTTCTAAAAAATCCCGCCAAATCTTCTGCCGCGACTCTGCGTTCGGCGCTGCCTGCGCTTGCTGCAACGCTTGCGAAAAGGGTGAACTTCCACTTTCACTCTGGCCTTGGGGGAATTGCCGCGCTTCCAACGCCAGAGAATGACTGACGCCGCGCTGCAAATTCAGCAACTCCTTTGAAGCTTGCGGTTCCACGTTTTGCGCCAGTTCACCGGTTTTTGCCAATGGCGATTGCGCCAGAGATTCCGCCGGCAATGCGGCCCGGCCGGGCCGCAACGCGGTTTCGGCAAATTCTCCCTCATGTTTTTTTCCCGATCGACGGTTTTGCTGGTCAGATTCAAGCGTTTCCGGCAGCGAGGCGTCGAAACTTCTTTCTTGTGTTTTTGCGGCGGCCGCGAGTCTTTCCTCATCAGGTGC
Source organism: Cytophagia bacterium CHB2 (assembly GCA_030263535.1). Classification (NCBI taxonomy): domain Bacteria; kingdom Pseudomonadati; phylum Bacteroidota; class Cytophagia; species Cytophagia bacterium CHB2. The sequence goes on along the minus strand of SZPB01000064.1, from coordinate 20,416 downwards.
AGCACCCGGCGACCCAGCGACCAGCGGCGCTTCTCTTTCCAATCTTCGTGCGGAGTCTTTTGGAGAGATGCGTTTCAAATCACTAACTGCCGAAGGCTCAGCAGCCGCAAAAGCGATGGTGTCGCTCGCCAGAATCGCGGGTTCCCGTTGTTCCGAAGTTGCCAGCGAAGAGGAATCCTTTTTCCCGAGCGTCCAGAAAAAAACTAGGGCGGCAGCAGCGGCCAGGGCCAGGGCGTATTTGCCTTTACCGGTTGTAAATTTTTGCAGCCAGAGGACACGCGGCCTTTTGTCCGGCATTTTCAAAATCGCCGGCGCCGCCGTCTTTTCCGAGTCAAGGCGCGCGAGAACTCGTTTGGGTAATTGCGCGAAATAATCCGGCGGCGGCTCCGTCAAGCGCAGATCGAGTCGTGCGTGCGCGCGTTCGATGAGTTTCAATTCATGCCATGCCGCGCGGCACTTTTCGCATGATTCCAAATGCGCGGCAAGCAGCTTATGCCGGGACTCCGACAACTCTTCATCCAACAATAGATGCAGCCAATCGGACGCTGTCGCACAATTGATTGAGTTGGGGTTTCTATTAAGCATACGTTTGTGAGAGAAAATTCTCTGTGTTTCGGCAAAAAATGTTCTTCAAAAAGCCCGGAATGAAATTTTCACACCATCTGCGGCGTCACGAGGCCCGTGTTTTGTTTTTGCGTGTTTTGGTATCTAAGAACGGGCGCAACAGCGAACGCAGCTTTTCACGCGCGCGCGCCAAACGCGACATCACGGTGCCGATCTCAATGCCGAGCTGTTGGCTCATCTCTTGATAACTCATGCCTTCGCGCGTGCGCAGCAGCAACACCGTACGCTGCTCCACCGGCAACTTGTGTATCGCCTGTTCCAGCGCGAGAAAGAATTCCGACGACTCCGCGATCTGGTTCGGATCATCTTCCATCGTTGGAAAAATGTCCAGTTCACTCGTTGGTTGCTGCCAGGCTTGCCGTCGCAAAAATGTAATGGCCAGATTCACCGCAATGCGATGCAGCCAGGGATAGAACGGCCGCTCGCGGTCGAAATCGCGCAAATGCCGGAAGGCACGCACGAAACACTCTTGCAGCAAATCATCGGCATCCTCGTGCCGGCGCACGATTCGCCGTAACGCCGCATAGAGCGGACGCTGATACTTGATCACGAGCGTCTCATACGCACGGCGGTCGCCTGCCAGCGTCGCGGCAATGGCGTCGCCATCTTCCGGCGAAGGCGCAAGATAACTCGAACGTCCGTTTTCCGAGGGTACAGACATATGCGGCAATTTAACCGTTATGAATAATACGCAGGTGAGTGAACTTTATTCCGATACCAGCCGGGTTTCTGTTGTGAAATCTACGTTCCGAATGGCGACTCGTCATCAACTTGTTTGCGCCGGAACCTTCCGCGCCGCTCAATTCGCTTCCGGGCATGCACCCAGTTCGTTGATTTTGACATTCGCGAAGCGGCCGAACTCGCTGGCAGCGCCTTGCTCGCGCACAATGCGCTGGAAGAGCTGTTTGGCTTTTGCGCAACGATTCAGGCGCGTGTAGCAAATCGCGGCATCATACATCGCAATCACATCCCACGGCAGCTTCGTGGGTTTCGAAAAAAATTTTACCCGCAACAACTCGGCGATGGCCGGCTCAAAACGGCCGGCGTTCATGTGGGATTTGCCGATGTAATACTGCACCTCCGGCTCAGCGGCGGCATCCGCAAAGGGCTTCAGGCTGCGCAACAGCGAAATGGCATCATCATACTGCTGCAAATCATTGAGCAGCAGCGCGATTTTCATGTGCAAATCAAAAACTTTGGCGTCATCGGGAAAACGGCTGACATAATGCCGCGCCAGCGCCAACGCGCGATCTTTCAAACCCATGCGATCATAAACATCAATCAATGAGCGTGTGCCGAGTTTGTAATTGTTATCGAAGGTCGAATCCTTGACCACTTGCTTGAACGCTTCAATCGCATTATCCCATTGCTGATTGGCCAAATAGAAATCGCCCAGGCCGAGATAAACGGTGGGCAAAAAGGGGTGCTTCGGATAACGCCCGGGAATCGCGGTCAACGTTTCCAGCGCATCCTGCGTTTTGTTTTGAATCAACAGTGCTTTGCCCAGGCCATATTCGCCCAGAATGCCGGCTTCTGTGCCGCGATATTCACGGCTCAATTTCTTAAAGGCTTCCTCGGCAACGAGGAAATTTTTCTCCTGAATCGCCAGTTCACCGGCGGCATAATAAAAGTCCGCCGGACTCTCGCGATCATCTTTGTAGCGTTCGCGAAATACTTTTGCTTCAGCCTCGGCGCGCACAACGTTTTTGGTTTTATACCAACACAAAACCGATTTCTTCATTGCGTCTTTGTAAAAAGGTGAATCCGGACGTTCTTGCATGAACGCGACATAAAGCCCAAGCGCCTCGCTGTAATCGCCCTTGTCATAATTGATTTCAGCAAGCTGAAAGCGCGCTTCGTCGCTTGGCTCGGTGTTGGGAAAGCGGCGAATACATTCTTCAAAATAACCGGCCGCCAAAGCCTCTGCGCCCACGCGCCGGCTCAATTTCGCTGCCGCAACTAATGCGGAGGGCGCTTGCGGAGCATCGCTGTGGTTTTCGAGAAAGCGCAAATAGGTCAAGATCGCCGGGCCGTAATCTCCGGCAGCCTCTTCGAGACGGGCGCGCTGCAAATCGATGCCATCGGTTCCGGCGTAATCATGCTCGCGGGGATCGCCCATCAATTGCAACGCTTCCTGCAAACGGCCGGCGGCAATCAACACCTGCAACAGTTGTGCTTGAGCCGAGTCGGCATAGGCGCAGTAAAAAAATTTGTCGCGCACCGCCTGAAGCTCGGCAAGCGCGGCATCATACTCTTTGTCTTTTTGCAACCGCCTCGCCAACAACAATTGCCCGCGCGCCTGCGCGGCATCATGCAATTTTGAAGCGCGCAAGAGTTCCAGGGAATTTGTTGCCGCGGCGGCAGCCCCTTGTTTCAAGTGCCAATCCGCCAATTCCCACAATGCTTGATTGCGATAAGGTGAATCCTCCGTCGCGGCGACTTTTTGCAGCGCCAATGTGATTTGCCGCGCCATGAGGGAATCGTTCGGCGCGGCCAACTGCTTGCGCGTGACCGCCGCCCACAGGCGCAAGTCATCCAACTCCGCATGATTCTCCGCACGGCTCAAAACCGCATCAACATGCCCCAACAGCTCTGCGGAACGAGACGCATTTGTGTTGATTTCCAACCGGGCCAGCATGATCTGCGTCTCTTGCTCAAAACGATCGTTGCTTTCCTCGCTGAGCAATTGTTGCAACAAAGCTCGCGCGCTATCTTGGCGCGCCGCGGAGGGCCGATCGTACAAGCGATCGCTTTCAGACAACTGATAATAACTTGCGCCGAGCAAGAACACTGCTTCACGCTGCGCGCCGCTTTCAAGCGAAGCTTGCAACGCTTCACGGCTGGCCTGCGCTGCGGCAGGAAAATCGCGGCGTTGATAATGCAAGCGTGCGAGCGCGAGTTCGAGGTTATCCACAGCGGCATTTGTTCCTGCGCGCAAAACCATTTCCATGAACTGGCGCATGGATTCCGGCGCATCGTTCGGTTGAAATTCGGTGATCAAACGCAAACGTTTCTGCGCGGCCGGCGCCAATTCGCTGGCGCCGTAAAACTGCGCAAACCGCTGCCATTGCAAGCGCGCCATTTGCCGTTCACCGGCCTCGGTAAAACTCTCGGCCAGCGCGAATTGCGCATCATCGACATAAACACTGCGCGGAAAATCTTCCAGCAATTCAAAATAAAGTTTCTGCGCGTGCGCGGGATTGAGCAGGCCCTGCCGCTGAATATTGGCTTCGAGCAACAACAGGGCATCCCGAAACTGACCGTCGGGATATTCCCGGCGATACTGCCGGCAGACAGACAAAGCCGCTTCATGTTTCTTGGCATCAAAATAAAGCTGCGCGCTGCGCCAGAAGCAACGTTGCCGCAAATGCCGAGGCTGGGTCAACGCATCTTTCTCGCGCGCTGCGAGTCCGGCCGGCAGCCCCAAGGCGCGGCGATAGGCTTCGATAGCGGCCGTCACCTCACCGCTTTGTTCTCGCAAAGCGCCGAGCGTGTAGAAATATGACAATAAACTCGCGCTATCAGCGACGCTGGCATCGAACTTTTGCAGGGCCGCGCCGGCCTCCTGAGTTTTGCCAATATGAATATTCATTTCTGCCGCGCGCAATGCCATGTCATTCATTTCCGTGCGCGCCGGCGAATCCGCTTCCACACGCGCCAGCGCAGCGAGAGCGGCATTTACCTCACCGCGCGCGAAGGCTAGCTCTGCCAGGCGCGCATTCGCCAAGCGCGACCATTCGCCTTTGGGATAACGTTGTATTTGTTCCTGGTAACCTTCCTCCGCGAGCTGGAATTGCCCCAGTTGTTCCTGCAACCGGCTGCGTGTGAAGTATGCTTGCGCGTTCAAATCTTTTTCAGGGAACAGGCGAAACAGGCGTTCCGCCTCCTGCAACCCGCGCTGATACTCGCCTGCTTGCGTAAAGCTTTCCACCAACAGCAAATGCGCCGCCAGGCGATAACTGCTCTGCGCATGCTTGTCCATCATCTCGTAAAGGTTCTTGCGCGCCTGTTCGATCTCCCCGGCTTGCAATAATAACTCGCACGCTTTGTAAGCCGCCATCGGCGCTTGCGCGCTGCCCGGATGAAAATAAGCCAGCCGTTGATACGTGAGTGCGGCCTCGCTCAACTTGCCTTGCGCTTGCTGGCTTTCCGCGAGCAAAAGCTGTGATTCTGCAAGCGCAGGATGCTGCGGATATCGCATTTCGAACATGCGCAGCGCCTTTTCTGCAGCGGCATAGCGTTGCACCGCAAAGTTTGCCTGTCCCAGCAAGCGCCAGCTTTCCACCACCTCCGGCGCATCGGGATAACGCTGCATCAAAGCCTCAAGCTGCGACACGCACAGCTCGTGATAACCTTCCTGAAAAAGTTTTTGTGCGTAGAGAAAGTCCTCGGCGGCGGCGGGGTTGGGGGGAGCCGTTTGGGCGTAAGATAGCGCGGCGCAAAAAACGGCGCCGAGCAAAAAACGAATGACAGAGTTGCCGTTCAATTCCTCTCTCCTAAAAATTAGAATGCCGGATCTCGTAAAGCTCAAATGAGCCTGAGATTGCCATACTTCACCAAAATTTTCTTTTGGCCGGCGTCTTCAAAATGTACCGTTACTTTCATGCTGTCGCCGCTGCCATCGACCGAGACAATGCGGCCGCGGCCAAACGAGGTGTGCATGACCCAGCGTCCGGGGCGCACCACGCCTGCCTCCTGGGATTCATCTTCATAAACCGGCATGCTGGTATCCGGCTCCGGTTCGTCTTCATAATCATAAAAACGCTGCCGGCGTACAACCGCTTGCTTGAGCAGACGTTCATCCAACTCGGCAAGAAAACGCGAGGGGTAACAATGATGCGTACCGTTGCCATAGCGCGAGCGTGTCTGGCTGTAGGAGAGGTACAGCTTTTCTTGGGCGCGCGTAACCCCGACGTAAAACAGGCGCCGTTCTTCCTCGAGATCGGATTCCTGGGCGTTTTCCTCGCCGCGCAGCAAGGGAAACAAGCCTTCCTCCAAACCGGCAATAAAGACAATGGGAAACTCCAGGCCTTTCGCGCTGTGCAGCGTCATGAGTGTCACCGCGTTGCCTTTGGTATCCCAATTGTCGATATCCGTGATCAACGCCACGCGCTCGAGGAAACTGTCGATGGTGGCGCCGGGATTTTGCGCGGCAAACTCGCTGATGGCCAGCATCAATTCGCGAATGTTTTCAATGCGTTCCTGCTCATCTTCCTGCTTGAGTTGTTGAATGAGGTTGAGATCGTCCACCAGCGCATTGCACCACTCCGGCAGCGACAACGTGTTTTTGAGTTGCATGTATTTGTTGAGAAAACGATGAAATTCAAGAATCTTGTTGCGCAACCCGGCGGAGATACTGGCGATTTCCGCCGCCCGTTCGACCGCCTGAAACGTGGTGATTTGCTGGCTTTGCGCAAACTGTTCCAGCTTATTGATCGTCGCGTCGCCGATGCCGCGCAACGGGAAATTAATCACGCGGCGTAAACTCACCCCGTCCGCCGGATTCGCGATGACGCGCAGGTATGCGAGAATGTCTTTGACTTCTTTGCGCTCATAAAAACGCAGGCCGCCGATAATAATGTAGGGAATGCCGTTGCGGCGCAACACATCTTCAATCAAACGCGATTGCGCATTCGTGCGATAGAGAATGGCAAAATCGCGAAAGCTGCGGCCATAGTTCCGGCCTTCAGCGCTTTGCCGGCCAAATTCCTCCCGAATCTTGTCGTGTATCGTTTCAGCTTCATGATATTCATTCGCGGCCGCCAGCACGATCACGCGTTCGCCCTCTTCGCGCCGCGTCCAGAGCTGTTTGGACATGCGATTCTTGTTATTGACGATTACGGAATGGGCGGCGGCTAAAATATTGGCGGTGGAACGGTAGTTTTGTTCGAGGCGAAAAATCTTGCACTCGGGAAAGTCGTTTTCGAAATCGAGGATATTTCGCACCTCGGCCCCGCGCCAGCGATAAATCGATTGATCATCGTCGCCGACGACGAAGAGATGGCGCGTAGCGCCGGCCAGCGCCTTCAACCAAATATACTGGGCGCGATTCGTGTCCTGAAATTCATCAACGAGTATGTAGCGAAAGCGGCGCTGATAGTTCTGCAAAATCTCGGGATATTGTTGAAACAGGAGCAGCGGTTTGAGCAGCAAATCATCGAAGTCCATCGCATTGTTTTCGCGCAAGCGCTGTTGATAGACTTCATACACACGCGCAAGAACTTCCTCCTGCTGCGAGGGCCTGTAAAAATCAAAATAATTTTCCGGGTGAATAAAACCATTTTTTGCTTTTGAAATGCGGTGCCGCGCCTGGTTGGCGGACAAGTGTTCGTGCGGCACGGACATCTTTTCGAGAATGCGGCGTAGCAACGCGATTTGATCTTCCGTGTCGTAAATGCTGAATTGCCGCGAAAAGCCCAAACGATCCGCATCCAACCGCAACATGCGCGCACAAATCGAATGAAACGTGCCCAACCACAACTTGGAGGTGCTGGTGTGCTGGCCCGGAATGTTGGCGAGCGAGCGTTGCACACGTTCACGCATTTCCTGCGCGGCTTTGTTGGTAAACGTGACCGCCAGAATATTTTCCGCGGGCACCAAATTCTGTTGGATTAAATAGGCGATGCGATGGGTCAACACCCGCGTTTTGCCGCTGCCGGCGCCCGCCAGCACCAGCACCGGACCCAGCTCCGTTTGCACGGCGTTGCGCTGTTCCTCGTTAAGAGGCTTGAGCAGCGGCGCTAGTTTGGAATCTTTCAGGGATCTTCCCTCCTCTCCGGCCCCGGCTGGGTTTTGATTCTTTCCCGGCGCACCCGCGCGCGCACGCGATCAAAATCAGCTTTGGCATTAAGATGTTGCTGCAAGGTATAGCTGAAAACATGTGAGCCGTCGCCGCGCGCCACGAAATACAAATAGTTTACGCGCGCCGGCTGCACCGCCGCACGAATGGATTTGATGCCGGGATTGTTCACCGGCCCCGGCGGCAGCCCGGGATACAGATAGGTGTTATACGGCGAGTCGATTTCCAAATCGCGGAACAACAGCCGTCGCGGCGGCCCCGGCACCACGAATTGAATCGTGGGATCGGCTTGCAAGAGAATGCCGGCGCGTAAGCGATTGTGATATACCGCGGAAATCACCGTGCGCTCACTGTCAATCACCGCCTCGCCCTCGATAATCGAAGCGAGTGTCACGATTTCATGCAGGGTCATGCCGCTGGCGGCAATGCGCGCGCGCAACGAATCGTCAAGCTGGCGTTGAAATTCGCGCACAAGCATGGTGGCAATCTCGCGCGGCGTTGCGCCCCAATAAACGTTGTAGGTGTTCGGATAAAGATAGCCTTCCAGCCGCGGCGCGGCAATGCCAAGCTCGCGCGCGAAGGAAGAATCCGAGACTAATTGCAAGAACTCGTTTGCATCCAGCCCCAGCTCACGTTGCAGAATCGCGGCATAATCTTCGGAAGTTTTGCCTTCGGGCAGCGTCACCCGCTCTTCCATGCTCTTGCCCGAGCGCAACAGGCTGAGCAGATCTTTCAACGAAAGCCCCGGCGCGAGGGCGTACTTCCCGGCTTTTAGCGGCCGGTTGCGCTCGACCAGCTTTGCCGCCAGCAAAAATTTGTTGCGGTCCGGAATGATACCGGCTTGCTGCAAGCTGTCCGCAATCTGATGCAAACGCATGCCGCGAGACACGATGAAATAGGGTCGCGGCGCCGGCTGCGGCACAACCGGCTGCCACAATAGCGCATACACATAAAACGCGGAAGCAGCGGCGGCGACAACAGTCAATATCAATACGACAAGCAAAAATTTTTTCATCTATATGCAATCGCTGAATTCAAATGGTCCGGCTGGAGCGGCGTCCGGCGCCCCTAGCTCACATTCGTGCGCAAAACCCAAAAAAGATCATAAAATGCATGTGTGAAAGCGACAATGCCGATGCCGCGAAAGCTAAAAATCATGCCGAGCAAAATGCCGGCGTAAAATCGCTGCGCAAACGCCACCGCGGAAAAAGCCTCACGCCCTAAAAAATGAAACGCGGAAAAAAGCGCAGCCGAAAAAATCAACGCGAGTGCCTGCTGCATGAAGGGCTTGGCCGCGAGCACGCGTTGGAGAAACCAGAGCGTCAGCGTGAACACACCGAGCCGGAACAGCAATTCTTCGTAGATTCCCGCGCCCAGCGCCAAGGCCATGCGTGCCGGCAAGGCAACGCTTTTATCGCCGAGATTCAGCCAAAGGAATTTGATGGTGAAGGTTTTGTTGGCGACAAGATTCATCAACCCGCTGAACAAGACGCCGTAAGCCAAACTTTCCAAAATCGCATAGGGAAAATACGGCGGCTTGATCTGCAACAGATTGTGCTTTTGCGCATACCAATAAGCCCAGAACAGCAAAAGCGCAAAAACGATCCACGGCATCCAAAATTCGCGCAACCCGGCAAACCAAAGCGCGCGCTTGATCATGGCCTCGGCGCGGTTTTGAACGATGAGGGACTGGCCTTGATAAATCACGGCGTTGCTCGATTCATAAATCACGAGCAGCACCAACACCATGATCAACCCGAAGAAGTGAGCGCGGCTGACCTTATGATAATCCCGCAATCCCTGCGGCAATTTTTCCGTCCAGGCGGCTGGCATGCTTTATTGCGCTCCACAACGGACGGAAGGAACAAAAAAAATGCTGGTCACAAAATGCGCCAGCGTCGGTGCCACCGAATTTACGATGTTCTTCATGATCCATCCTCCTCCGTGATCGCGCGCTTGACCCAGCAGCGGCGAGATATTTTTTTCGAAACCGACAAAGATAGATAACCCCCCTAGTAATGTCAACTAAATTTTCGACTGAAAAAGTTCGTGATTCACATTACAACTTCACAACCGCAGCACATTCAGCGCATATCTCAGGATACTTTCAATTTATTGGAATCAAGCGCAGGCAATTCGAACGTCAAGGAGGTTTCATGGTTTTCTAAAATACGCAATCCTTTCGACGCCACAATTTTTCGCCATTTGGCATCCAACTCGGGCGGCACTTTTAAGCGAAACCGGCGCCAGCGATTCTTGGTGACGATCAGGTAAGCATTTTTGCCCGGGGCGCATCGAATCTCAACGACATTCACCCATTGCGTCAACAGCGCATTCATCATGATGCCACGCTCACTGATTTTAAGCAGCGGCATGGCGCAAAAAATGTAGACCCCAACGAGCAGCAACAACAGGTACTCCGGATTGTGTTTTAAAAGAAACAACGCCGACATCGTTAAAAAAATGAGCAAGGCAAGGCCATAATGCATACCCGCATCCGCTCTTTTCCAAACAATATGTCGGTCATTACGCTGATACAGCCAATACAAACGCAGGATAACAAAGTAGGCATAGCACATGATGAGTATCCAGCCGAGATACTCGAAAAGGATCATCGCGCGTCTCCTTTTGACTCACAGCTTTTTGTTTGTGGCGCCGTTTTCTCCGGCGTCCCCAACGCCGAAGCGGCCCTTCAACCATTTTTTATGACCGTGCGAAAACTTTCGAGAAACTGATCCGCTTGGGTTTTGGCCAACGTCAATGGCGGCAACAGCCGTATCGTGTTGGGATCGTGCGCCGCGCCTGTGAAAATTTTGTGTTCGACTAACAACTTTTTCCGGGTTTCCGCGCAGGCTGATTCCAATTCAATCCCGATCATCAATCCCCGGCCGCGCACCTCACGAATGCCATTGGAAAGCGAGTGCAATTGACGCAACAAATAATCGCCGAGCGCGCGGCTGTTTTCAATGAGATTTTCTTGAGCAAGAACATCGAGAACGGCGACGGCGGCGGCGCACGCCAGATGATTGCCGCCAAACGTCGTTCCGAGCAGGCCGTGTGAAGCCTTGAATTTTGGGTGAATCAACACGCCGGCAACGGGAAAACCGTTGCCCATGCCTTTTGCAATCGTTATCAAATCCGGGCGAATGCCGGAAAATTGGTGCGCAAAAAATTTTCCGGAACGGCCGTAACCGGATTGAATCTCATCGAGAATCAGCACGGCGCCGGACTGCTGGCACCCAGCTTGTATTTTTTGCAGGAACTCCGCCGTGGGAACATGAATCCCGCCGATGCCTTGAATGCCTTCGACAATCACCGCGCAAAGATCATCGCGGTCAAAAACGCTTTGCAAAGCTTTCTCATCATTCAAAGGAAGGAAAATGACGTGATGATCCTGATTCAACGGCGCGCGAATCTTGGCATTATCTGTCGCCGCCACGGCGGCGGAGGTGCGGCCGTGAAACGAATGCGTAAAAGCCACAATCGCGCGGTGGCCGTTGTGAAAAGATGCGAGTTTCAAGGCATTTTCATTGGCCTCGGCGCCGGAGTTGCACAAGAATAACTGATAATCCTCGTAGCCCGACAGCTTCCCCAGTTTTTGCGCCAATTCAAGCTGCAAGGGTATTTGCACGGAATTGGAATAGAAACCGATACGATTGAGTTGTTCGGTGAGTTTTTGAACATAATGAGGATGGCTGTGCCCGATGGAAATCACCGCATGCCCGCCGTAAAAATCGAGATAGCGCACGCCGTTCCTGTCCCACAGATAAACGTCGCGCGCCTTTACAGGCTCGATTTCATAAAGCGGATAAACATCAAAAAGCTGCATGAATTAACCCTTGAGGTTTAGCGGCCAGGGATTCTGGCATTCCGCCTTTGTATGTCTGGCCGGTGTTCATTTTGGGGAAACATACTGAATAGATTTCCAATTTCCAACGGCACGCATTTCAATAACCAATCGCCTTCAATCTCAATCCTGAAGTCTCATCCAGCCCGAACATCAAATTCATGTTTTGCACGGCCTGGCCCGAGGCGCCCTTCACGAGATTATCAATAACACTAATGATGAGAAGTTTATTGGCGTGTTTTTCGAGATACAAAACACAGTTATTGGTGTTCACGACTTGCTTGATGTCGGGATTTTTCCGGCTGAGATGCACAAAAGGATGCGACCGGTAATAATTTGAATAGATCTCATAAGCTTCTGCCAACGGCAACGCCGAATCCAAATAAAGCGCGCTGAGAATGCCGCGTGAGAAATTGCCGCGCATGGGAATGAAATTGAGGTGAATCTCTTCCCTCGGCTGCAACTGTTTCAAGCTTTGATAAATTTCGCCGAGATGTTGATGCTCGAAGGCTTTATAAACTTGCACGTTATTATTGCGCCAACTGAAATGGCTGGTTTCGGCAAGTCCCTGCCCCGCGCCGGTGGAACCGGTGAGGGCGCTGACATGTACGTCGCTGCGCAACTGGCCGGCATGCGCCAGCGGCAAAAGCGCGAGTTGAATGGCAGTGGCAAAACACCCCGGATTGGCCACACGCGAGGCGCGCGCAATTATTGTTTTATTCAGCTCGGGCAAGCCATAAACAAAGCCATGATCCGGCTCACGCGCCAGGCGATGATCCTGGCTGAAATCAATAATTTTAACCCGCGCTGCCGGGCGGTTATTGCTTAAATATTTTTCCGCTTCACCGTGCCCCAGGCACAGAAACAGAACGTCGATGTCATCAGCGATTTCTCCGGCGAATTTGAGTTCACTCTCGCCGAGCAGATCGCTATGAATTTCCGCAAGGGGTTTGCCGGCATGATTGCGACTGTGCGCCGCGCGAATGTCGGCCTGCGGGTGATGCATGAGAATGCGAAGCAACTCGCCGCCGGTGTAGCCGCTGGCGCCGGCAATACCGATTTTAACTCTGTTCATAGCCGCGATTGACTTTGTAATAAATCATGTGAGGATTGGCCAGCATCTTGGCAAAGCCGCGCGCATCCTCGCCGGTCCAGGAATGATAAGCTTCGTTGTACACGGAAAATTCCGGAGACAAGAGATCATGCGGCGAGGTGATGCCGAGAATTTGAAAGCGATAGGGCGCCAAATGCACGGAGACGGCGCCTGAGACGTTTTTTTGCGAATCGGACAAAAAGCTTTCGATGTTGCGCATGACGGGATCGAGAAACTGGCCTTCATGCAGCATGTTGCCATACCATTCCGCCAATTGATCTTTCCAATAAAGCTGCCATTTGGTCAAAACATGTTTTTCGAGCGCATGATGCGCTTTGATGATAACCAACGGCGCCGCCGCTTCGAAGCCGATGCGATCCTTGATGCCAATAGTCGTGTCATCGACATGAAGATCACGGCCGATGGCGTAGGGCCCGGCAATTTTTTCGAGATGCTGGATGGCGTGGACGGGATTCTCAAAAGCAAGCTCGTTGATCCCGATCAATTCGCCGCGCGTGAAATGCAACTCCACGGTTTGCGGCGCCGGATTGCTAAAGCGCGTCGGGTAGGCCTCTTCCGGCAGCCACTCCGAAGAGGTGAATGTTTCCCGGCCGCCGATCGTCGTTCCCCACAATCCCTTGTTTACCGAATATTGGGCTTTGGCCCAATCGAACTCGATACTGTGTTTTTTGAGATACTCGATTTCAGCGTTGCGTGAAACGTGCTGGTCGCGAATCGGCGCTAAGATCGTCGCTTCCGGCAGCAAAATGCTGAAGGCGATATCAAAACGGACTTGATCGTTGTCCAATCCCGTGCTGCCGTGCGCAATGCTGCCGGCTTTTATTGTTCGCGCATATTGCGCCAATGCCGTCGCCTGAAACACGCGCTCTGCGCTGGCCGACAGCGGATAGGTATTGTTCTTGAGTACGTTGCCGAAGATAAGGTATTTGATGCATTTTTGGTAGTAATTATCCGTCTCATCCAACACCACGTGTTTCTTCACGCCCAGGCGATAGGCCATTTTTTCGATCTCGGCAAGCTCTGTTGCGGTGAAGCCGCCGGTATTGACCACAACGGAATGCACTTCCAAATCCAGCTCGCGCGACAAATATTTCGCGCAATAACAAGTATCCAATCCGCCGCTGAATGCCAACACAACGAGGCGATTTTCCCGTTTTCGAATGGAAGCGGCGCGCGCATCGTGCGGATCGAAAAGCAGGCCGGTGCAAAGGCAGTGTTTGCGATTGTTGCGCGAGAGAATATCGTAATTGCGGCAGGTTTGGCAGCCGTCCCAAAATTCAGCATCCGTTGTCAATTCGGAAAACGGCACCGGTTTGAACCCCAGCTCGGCGTTCATCTTCATCACGGCGTGGCTGGTGGTGATGGAAAAGATTCTGGCATTGGGATATTTTTTGCGCGAAAGCTCGAAGATCGCATGTTTGATGCGCTTACCCAAACCGGAGTTGCGGTACTCGGGATCGACGATCAAACCCGAGTTGGCAACATATTTTCCATGCGTCCAGGTTTCAATATAGCTAAACCCGATCAGCTTGCCGCTGGTGTGAAAGGCAATGACGGCCTTGCCCTCCCGCATTTTTTGGGCAAGATATTCCGGCGGCCGTTTGGCAATGCCGATGCCGCGCGCTTTGGCGCTTTCCTCCAGCATGTGGCTGATTTGCTCGGCATATTGGAGATGGACTTCGGATGCGATTTCGAGAACAAACGGTTCGTGGCTATCTTGCAGTTCATTACTCATAGGGCGTTGCAATCCTTAACAAGTCGATTGTGAGTTGAGGCAAACAAAATTGTCGTAATATAGAACCTCTGGCATGATAGTCAAGGAAAGTTCGTACCCGGATCGCATCCGGAGATTCCGCAGGCCAAAAGGTTTGCCCGTAATTGAAACGGTTGAAAGGAATGACAAGGAATGAAAGGAATTTTTCATGATGAAGGACTCTCTCCGGCGCAGGATGTGTCTCAACGTTGCGCTTTTGCTTGGCGTGTGGGGTATTGTCCTCAATTGTACTCTTCCAACCAAAAATGATCCTTCGCCTGCCGTTATCAAAGGCAGGATCCTGATGCAAGGCAGCACGACTCCGGTGGAGGGCGCGCGCGTCGAAATCAGCGAGTTGGACCAAAGCGCCGTAACCGACGTCAACGGCGTCTTCTCGTTCACATTCGAATTGCCGGACTCGAGCGCGTATGTGGTGACCTTGATCATCTCCAAGACCGGCTTTCAAACAACTTCCATTCCTTCTGTTGTCATTCAGAATGACAAGGAAATATCCCTTGCCGATCATCATCTCGCGCAAGAGACGACGACCAGTTCTGGCCCGGCCTCGAATGTCATACTCGTTGCCGTTGAAACGAGCAATATTTTCGTTAAAGGCACAGGCGGCAATGAAAACTCGGATTTGACCTTCGAGGTGAGAGACGCCAGTGGCGCGCCCATCGATCTCAAAAATAAAGTCACTGTAACCTTTACGATCAAAGGCGGCCCGGGCGGTGGTGAGTTCTTGTCGCCGACTTCAGCCGAGAGTGACAGCCTCGGCCGGGTTTCCACAACGATTAACAGCGGCACGATTGCCGGCGCCTTGCAAGTGATCGCAAGCATTACCGGCTTGTCAATTGCGTCTGCGCCGGTTCCCATCGCAATTCACGGCGGTTTGCCGGATTTAGGCCATTTTGCTGCTGTTCCCAACCGGCTAAACTTTGCCGGGTACAATATTTTCGGTTTAGAAAATACGATAACGGCGTTTGTTGGCGATCGCTATTCCAATCCGGTTCCGCCGGGAACTGCGGTGCAATTTCAAAGCACCGGTGGCATCATCGGCGGGTCGGCCGTCACCGATCAACTTGGCCGTGCTTCTGTCACGTTGCTCTCCGCTAATCCCAGACCGCAAGGCATTGTCGGCGCGCCCTTTCCATTCAACCAAGCGGGATTTGCGAGTGTTGTGGCGCAAACCGTAAACGAAAAGCAGGAAAAAATCACAACCTCGACCGTAGTATTATTTTCGGGCGTGACACAAGTCGAAATTTCGCCGACAACCTTCAGCCTTCCGCCCCTGCGTTCACAGGTTTTTCAATATAAAGTAAGCGATCAAAATGACAATCCCCTGGTCGCCGGAACAAACATCTCTGTGGCAGCCACTGAGGGGAAACTGGGCGGTGATACCAACAACACTTTGCCAGATACGCAATCACGCGCCTTCACAATTTTTTCATTTTCGCTGACGAACTCCGAGCCGGACAGTTTTCTCGTTAAAGATGCCACGGTCACCATCGAAGTCACGAGTCAAAACGGCAATGTCAAGCTCTCGACTTCCGGACAAATGTTGCCGATTGTATCAGGCGGTTTGCGGGCGGAAGGTGTGCGTCGCAAGGCGGGGAAATAATTTCGTGTGATCGCCGGGTGGGGTTCACCGGTAATTAATTGTTACCGCGAATATCATCTGAGGCAAGAATCGCAATCATTCTGCGCAGGTGTGTTGTAATCAAATCATCGCCGGGCGCTCGGCGCAAGCGGCGTGAATAGGCCGAGGCGTCCAGAAAAGCGAGCATATCACGCCTCGTTACCGCCGGCGTGTAGAGATATTCACGGTTTTTTGCATTCTTTTGGCTCATCTCGAATGTCAACACACCGAAGACGGTGAATTCGTTCTGCGGCGAGATCAATTCGCGTTCGAGCCAGCCGCGCGCCGCCATATTTTCCAGCATGAGATCGAGATCCTTCGCTGTCAAGCCCAAACTGTCGACGTGCGCGTAAATTGCCGCAGCCGTCGCCTGTCCCGCCTTCCATAAAACTTTCATCACATTCACTTCCGTTGCCGAAGGCACTGTTGCCCACGGATTCGGCGCATTACCAGCCACACCGAGTTTGCCGGCCAAATACTTCAAGCCTTTGCCCAGCGCTTCGCCAAGATCGAACAACGGCGGAACACCGAGCTGATCGCGGCGCAGAGCATCATCAATTGCATCGCGGCGGGGCTGCTCCTGCGTCAACTCTTCCGGCCTTAAACCGACGAATGGCGTCGCTTTTGAAAAGCGGAAAACCAGCATCGAATCGGAAATCCCGTGTTCGGCATTGAAAAGCGCCTGTTCCACGAGCGCCTGCCGGCGCAACCACAATTGCCTGGCCTCCTCCGTTTCCCCCCGCAATTCTAGCACGGCAGAGGGAATGGAATCCACTAACGCCACTGAATCTGCTGTAATTTGAGATGAAATGGTGCGCGCATTTTGGGGAGGAAAAGGGGTAACCGAATTTTGTGCATGAGCTGAAAAGGGCCGGGTGATCATGACGGCCCAGATCAACACAAGAATTTTATCGAGTCGCATAGTGCCGGAGGCTCAATTCAAAACAAAACGCAGCGGAGGGACTTCCCGAAGCGTTAATATGGTTCGAACTCAAAGACGCAGACTGTGCGCGGAAAGTTGTACGCCTTAAACCTTGCGAAACATGCGCATGTTCCAAGTAAAGAATCTCTTGCCTTTCATGCAAGCAAACTTTACTTTTCGGCGGTAAACTTACGAGAGATAAAATCCATGATAAATGCGCACGAATCCGATCAGCACCATCCCGATGAAAAAGCCTTGCGCGACGAGCATCTCAAAGTGCAAAAGCTCGGTCGTGTAGCCGACCTCATCTCATTTTTATTAGCCAGCCCCTCCGTTTCAATTGTACAGGCGTGCCAGTTGATTCGCCTGACGAAGCGTTTTGCGCTCTCCCTCTTTCCCGAAAAAGAAAGCACATTCGAGTTGCTTTATCGCCGCCGTTTCAACCGTATTCTTCGCGAACGCCTCTCCCGTTCACCCGAATTCCTGAATTGAGCCGCCATGCCCGAAGCGCTTGCCGGTGTGAAAGCGACGCAATCGCGGCGCCCCTCTCTCCCCGCACATGGTTTTCTAGGCCTGGCGATTATGCTGCTCGGCGAAGGTTTTATGCTCGCCAAAATCAATCCGGTTTATGAGTGGTTCACACCGGTGCAATGGACGGGCTATCTTCTGCTGCTCGATGCCTTACTGATCAAGTGGCGCGGCGAATCGTTCATCTTTGCGCACACGCGTGAGTTCTGCGCCCTGGCGTTCTTTTCCGTTGTTTATTGGTTCATGTTCGAAGGCTACAATCTTCATCTGCGCAACTGGGCTTATGTAAATCTTCCGCAAAACTTTGCGCTGCGCATGATTGGCTTCATTTGGGCGTTCGCCACGGTTTATCCCGGCATTTTGATGACCAATGAGGTGTTGCAGGCGCTGGGGCTGTTTAAAAATGTGTCGTTTAAATCTCGCTTAAAAAAGCCTCTTAATTTTCCGGGTTGGTTGTTGAACACATTTATTGTTTTTGGATTTTTGTGTTGCACCGTACCCTTCCTGGTACCGCACGCGATCGCGCAATATCTTTTCGTTTTCGTTTGGGTGGGCTTTATTTTCCTGCTCGATCCCATGAATTATCGCGCGGGGTTGCCTTCACTGTTGGGCGAACTCGAGCGCGGCTCGGTGCGCACCATGTTGACTCTGTTTGTTGCGGGAATTATCTGCGGCTTCCTGTGGGAATTTTGGAATTATTGGGCCGGCACCAAATGGGTTTATACCGTACCCTATTTCAACAAGCCCAAAATCTTTGAGATGCCGCTTTACGGCTATCTCGGCTTTATGGCATTTGCGGTGGAATGTTTCACCATGTGGCATTTTACTAGAAACTTTTTGCCGGCCTCCTGGAAAAGATGGCGATAGTCAATCTTTTCTTTCAAAAAAGTCTGGAAAAAATTGCGGCTGCATTTTGTGCTGGAGAGGGTAATGGACAATTCGAACGAAAATATTGTGGTGCTGGTAACCGCCTCAAATGAAACCGAAGGCGCGAAACTCGCCAAACAAATCATCGAGAAGCGGCTGGCTGCTTGCGTCAATCTCGTTCCAACAATACGCTCGTTCTTTTGGTGGCAAGGCCGGATTGATGAACAAACCGAAACGTTGCTGGCAATCAAAACCGTGCCGCGCTTGCTGAACGAGTTGATTGCCATAGTACAAGCGCATCATTCTTATCAAGTGCCCGAAATCATTGCACTGCCAATCGTCGCGGGCGCAGCGAACTATTTGGAGTGGCTCAACGGCGAACTCAAGCCGATTTCGGATTGATGATTGCGGAATGCGAAAATGGCAACGGCAGGCTCTGAGATTGACATAATTGTGCTCGGTTCGGGTACGCGCGTGTTGCTGGCAGAGCACAGCATGGCCGGTTATGCGGTACGCTGCCGTGATTACTTTTTGTTGTTGGATTGCGGCGACGGCGTGATTCGGCGCGGCCTGGAGGCGGGTTTGCCGGTAATCACCGTAGACGCGGTTTTATTCTCTCATCTTCATCTCGATCACATTGCCGATTTGCCGCCCTTGTTGTGGGCGCTGCACGGCGAGGGCCGGCAGCGCGCCGAACGCCCCTTGCATCTTTTTGGTCCGCCCGGTTTTCGCAACTTTTTTGAGGGCTTGTCGGATTTGTACGGAAATTGGATCGCAGAAATCGCGCCGCCGATCATCGTGCGTGAGGTTTATTCCGAAATTTTTAAAACGGGGCCGTGGCAGGTGCAGGCGTTGCCGATGAATCATGGCATGCCGGCTAACGGTTATCGTTTGCAAGCCTCGCAGCGCACACTCGCTTATACCGGGGATACCGGGCCTTGTGATGAAATTGTGCCGCTGGCGCAGGACGCCGGCCTGCTGATTACGGAATGTTCGTTCCCCAATGAACACGGCACGTGGAATCATCTCACGGCCGGCGAGGTGGGCGACTTTGCACAGCGTGCGCGATGCCAGCGTGTTTTACTTTCGCATCTTTACCCCGAGAGCTTGGCGGGTGATATCGTTGCCCAATGCCGTGAAAAATTTTCCGGAGAGATCAAACTTGCGCAGGATTTGCAGCGTCTTACTCTGTAGCAGAAATCCATCAAAGCTGACGAACACCAGTTTTTAAATTTGATTAAGCGCCGTAACGTCAATCTCCGCTAAAAGGCCGTGCGATAATTTCAAAAAACGTTTTTCCACCGGTTGTGTGCACATTTACGGTATCTATCCTTTTTGAAGAACCTCAAGAAAAAACCGTTGTTTTGGGCGCTGGCCGTCTCCCTGCTTATTCATCTGCTCGCTTTTTTGTTCACAAGCTGGGCCGCGATGCTGGGCTGGATTTTTTTGGCAGTGGAAAAAGTTGCTGCGGGCCCTGCCGTTATTGAGCTGACCTTTGACGAAGACAAACCCCGTGAAGTCGTCGAAACGCCGGAGTCCGCGCGACGCGATGAAACAACTCCTGAACCTAAATATGCCTCAGACAAAGATGCTGTAGCGCAAAATCGCGAGGCGCCGGAAGACTTGCCGCTCGGCGAGGCTTATGCGCAGGGCTTATCCGATGCCGACGATCTTCCCGCGCAACAGCATCAGCCCACACCGCAGCAAGAATCGCCCAGCCCGGCCAATCAGCAAAATGACGACGACGTGAGCGCAAACGCGCAGCCGGAGCCGTTTTATTTTGGCGCAAGCAGCTTTCGGCGCGAGCTGCTCACCAGCAGCAATCCTCAAGCTGAAACGCAAACCTCAGCCGGGCGGAATAACCAAGCCTCCCGTTCACCCGAATTGGGAGATTTTTCCCTCAATACGTATGATTGGGATTTTGCGCCATACATGATCTGGCTCAAACGCCGCATTCAGGAAAACATTTATCCGCCGCCGGCATTCACACACATGGGATTGATCAGCGGCAAGACGCAATTGCGGTTTCGCATTTATCCGGATGGTTCGCTGCAAACGCTTGAAGTCATCAAATTCAATGGCCATGAATCGCTGATGCGGACAAGCGTTCGGGCTGTACAACTTTCAGCGCCGTTTCGCAAACTCCCGGGAAACTTTCCGGAGCCTTATCTTGAGATCACCGGGCAGTTTGAATACACGATCATCCGGCAATGAGCAGGCTTGTTAAGGATTGCCATTTAAATAACTTACTCATTTTCTTTAAACCGCTAATCAACGCGAATGGTCGCTAATGCTTTTTAATTCGCGATGATTCGCGTCTATT